>DASSVK010000137.1:0-13948 GCA_035706205.1 Nitrososphaeraceae archaeon
CAAGCAATTTTTATCAAATTAACCAATAAAATTAATGAAGATAACGGAAACTTAAATTTTTTTCCTCATAATATGTCAATAGTAAAAAAAAGAAAATAAAAATAGTAGAAGTTACTTATTGGTTCAATTCTATTTTGGATCCGACATTGCTAAAGGGAAAGTTATGTTTTAGAATTTATTGGAATGATATTATCTAGAATAATTTTTTGATCTTCTTTTGTTTTTGAATAGATGATTATATTTCATCTATTTCTTCTGGGGTTATGGGTGATGTTTTGTTAGATTCTAATATTATAATTGAAACAAACCTTGTACAAGATTTATTGTTGTTATGATTAGATTTTAACTAAGTAAATTATATTAAACTATAATAATATCTTTTTTACATAATAATTAAATATGATTCCTTGTATGAGATGTGGAATAGATAGTAAAAATACTTATACACTTTCACTTGCAATTTTTAATCAAGACTCAGAAAAGCAAGTAAGTGATACGAAAGTTTTTTGCAAAAAATGTTCAGATCTTATCTATACTTTATTCTGCGAAAAATTTTATCAATAAAAAGTAATATGATACTAAAATTGAGAATAATAAATTATTATTAATTATATATTTTTAATAGTAGATAATTATCCATTAAAATACTTTGAAGATTGAATTTTTTTATTAATAATATTTTTGAAACAAAATCAATTGAAATTAATGAATTAATTCTATTATTATTTGTAATACTAAGTATAGAAATTCTATATTTTCTCAGCAAATTATTTGATATTATTGTAGTTAAGAATTAAATTTTATTAGAATAGTCTTTCTTATCTAAAACATTAGTATATATCTTTCCAGGTTTAGCTGTGTAAGCAGGAATGCCTACTCCTATAGATATTATTGTACTTTTTTGATTTGAATGAGGGAGAAAAGATTCTGTTACTTCATCATCATAAAATGTTGAACCAGAAGCACCTAGTCCTTGAGAATATGCAGCAAGATATATTTTTCCAGCACATATTCCTCCTTCTAGCTGGACAGCTCTATAACCACGATTCCCCCAGTATTTTAGTATTGTATCTATATTTGTTAAAAGAAAGAATACTACACTTGCATCACTAAATAACTTTTGATCTAAACACAAATGTCCAGCTACACCTCTGAAATCTCCTTCTTCAAGTTCTTCTATATTATTTTCTAATTTATTGTAGTAATATTTACCAGACTGTAAATTATTGACAGAATTTGCTATAAAATATATGTCAATAAGGCTTTGTTTATCGGTAATAAAATCAAAAGGTATGTTTATACTAACAAGATATAGGATATTTTGTAGTTGTGTTATGGTTATAGGTTTTTTTAAAAATCTTCTTGTTGATCCACGTTGTAAAATTAGATCTCCAAGATTATATTTACTAGTGATATCTACAACATTATGATAAATCTCTTTTTTATTGTATGAATTTAGATTCCATTTATTTTTCATTGAAGTCCAATTTGTTATTTCTCTTGAGCTATTAAGATAAGAAGATTCATGAATTTTCCATATGTCAGGATAAATAGTTTCTTCATATTTTGAAATTGGTTTGGTTTCACATTTCAGAGATGAAAGTTGATTGAAATTAAATTGCTTAGAATCATTATACTTGTAATAACTTTCAATTGTCGCTAAGGCAATAGCAGTTTCTTTTTGATACTGTAATCCAAGTAATCTATTAATGACTTCATCATGATATCCTAGAATAATTTGTGAAGATAAATTATTATTGTTACATAAAGCTAGAAAGTTGGCTAGGATCACACCTGCATCCCAAAACCAATGTCGATATGAACGTGTTTGATATTTCCATGAATTTCTCCATGCTATTGAAGTAAAAATTAATGTAATTGGAGCTTGAATAACTTTATTATTATTTCCTGTAGCTGTAAATAGTATTGATCTAAAATCTCCTTTTCTTAACTGTGTTAGAGTAAAATCTGCTGGACAAAAATGATAGACACCTGCATCGATGTTTTGCATATTTTGACAAATTAAATAAATTTCAATTGGATATAAAGCACCAGTAGCGGATGCTGCTCTCATATAATATACATTATTATTAAAATTCACTTTTCGTGTAATTCCAGCAGAAAAGAAAAGTATTTGAGATAGAATTTTTGGATCTATCTGGCTATGTTTGGATAGATTTGAATCTATTCTTTTTTTCAAACATACAATAGAATCTTCCATTGGATAGGGAAAAGTAGATGGTAAATTCACTTTTTGTTTATTCAAATATATTTTAAATGGAAAGGGTTTATTTTCCCAATCCAGATAATGACGATTAGAATATATACTTAAAGGTGAATGTTTTGTAATTTCGTGAAACTCTTTTGCAATTTCTATATTCTGATTCAAGTATATTGATTACAATTATAAAAATTATTTAAAGAGATTTGTTATCCCTCCAATTATCTGATCTAGGAAATTGCCACCATTTTCTTTAGGTTCTTCAGAAGGTCTTTCCGTACCTTCAGGTTGAGCAGGAGGTGCTGTCTCTTGAGCAGTTTCAGGTTGAGCAGGAGGTGCTGTCTCTGGTGATTCAGTTATTGCACTTTCTCTATCAGATCTTGCTTCTTCTATCTTTTCTCTTGCATCTTCTGTAGCATTAGTTAGGGCACTTTCTGTATCAGATCTTGCTTCTTCTATCTTTTCTCTTGCATCTTCTGTGACATTAGTTAAGGCACTTTCTGTACCAGCAGCTGATTCTTCTGTTGTTTCTCCTACGCCGGCTATTGCACTTTCTGTAGCATTATCAGCTGTTGATTCTGTAGTATTTTGTGCAGAAATCTCGGAAGTACCAGCAGTAGCCTTCTCTACTGTTTCTAAAGTATTTTCTATAATTTCATTCTCAACTGTCTGAGCATATACAAATTGAGGAATTGATATTATTAACATTACAAAGGTCAAAAACAGAATTAAAAAACAAGATCCATTCTTTTTCATAGTATCTTAGAATAAATAAATATTATTTATCTCTTTCCGGAATGCTTTTATGAATTAATTAAACTATAAAAACATTAACTATTAATAATTTATCTATATACTTATAATCATCAATGATAATCATTGATGATAATTTCATTTCCTTTCTAAATATTACATTATTATACTTAATATTATAATATTAATTAAAAATAATTACAATTTATAATAATAAATGTATCTTTAGTAATCGTTTTTTCAAAATCATCTTTATATTATACTTCAACGAGTAGTGTATTGATCGATATGGCTCAAATGCCCGCACTAATACCAAAAGAAGTCGAAATTCAAAGACTAAAAAAGATCTATATAATGGTAATTATGCTAGGTTCTATTGCTGCATCAGTAGAAGTCGACAACTTTGTCGATGGATCATTGCATCAAACAGCTATACGTGATTCTGCATTTACGCCAGCTCATTGGTGGTTATACAGTCACTTCATTGCATTACCGCTAGGATGGGGATTTGTTGCAATGTATGACAGAAGAGTTCCGATTCTAAGAGGTCCAAACAACTCTATGAATACTGGATTAAAAATAACCATTATTGGTTATCTAGCCACAATGTTCACAATAGGTGTTAACGAAATGTGGCACTTTTGGTTCGTAGAAGAAATCTTCGCAGTACCTAACCACTGGATGTTTAACATGGGTGTAGTTGTAGCTTTCATGGGTGCTCTTGCATATGTAGTAAGAGTCTATGCACGTCTAGTTGAACTTGGAGCTGAATCACCAGCAAGGAATCCGTACGTTGCAGAAATGTACAAATTAGCATTAGAAGGAAAATTATACAGCAGATCTATCCCATAAAAATAGAAAAAGAATTTTCAAAAATTTTTCATTTATTTATTTTTTTTATTTCTAAATTCAAATAGCCATTTGTAAAATTTTTATCTTTTGTAGATTAATGATATAAACAGCTAATAAATATTAAATATGTCTTTTACGATCATATTTATTATTATTATTGAATCAATGTTATATATGCGGATCAAGATTTGGGAATGTAACTTGTGCATATTGTAATCAGACTGTATGTTCTTCTTGTCTGATTCAATCAGAAAGAAAGTGTAAAAGATGTGCAATTTCAAATAAAAAACCTTCAGGATTTCTAAAAAGAAATGGTCCCCTTATTCTTATGATCATAGCAGTCTGGTTTTTTGTTTCAGGGTTATATCCATTTCCTTATTTTTATGCAGTTGGAATCCCGGTAGATCCTGTACTAATGCAACCTGTTCTTATTGCTACTGCTATACTTTTAATTCCATTTATTTTTATGATGTTTGCATGGAGGAAACAGCCTACATATTAATTATTGTAAATAAGATATCAAATAGAATGCGATTCTTTTTAAGATGTATAATTGTTTAAGATATTAATTGCCTTTAAATACTAAAATAATCCTTTACTATGATAAAGGATCTATTGTTATTTCTGGAATAAATCAAATTCCATATTCAGTAATAGACCCACGAACAAATCAATTACGAGCACTAGCATTACATTATCAAGATATTATTACATATTTACAAAATAGTGGCATTCAATATGATGATAATGTTATGGAACTAATTCCTATCCAAAATTTGAGAATCGAAAATATCAATTTATCATTGCGAGCATATCAAAAAAAGGCAATAGAAAATTGGATTAAGGCAGGAAAGAAAGGATGTATAATATTACCAACAGGTTCAGGAAAGACTATAATAGCTATTAAATTAATCGAAATAATAAATTCTTCCACACTAATTGTAGTTCCAACATTAGATCTTATGGAACAATGGACAAAATTTTTATCTAAATATTTTCAAAAAATAGAAATTGGAAATATTGGTGGAGGTATATTTAATATCACTGGTATTACTGTATCGACATATGATTCTGCTTATATTCGATCATCTTTTATAGGAAACAAATTTGCTTTTGTAATATTTGATGAGTTACATCATTTAGCTGCCCCAGGATATCGAACTATCGCAGAACAATTTGCATCTCCCTATAGATTAGGTTTGACGGCTACATATGAACGCGAAGATAGTCTACATTTAGATTTTCCAAGATTAGTTGGAGGTATAGTATATCAATCATCTGTTAATGAGTTAGCCAGAGATAAACATCTTGCATCTTTTACAGTCGAAAAAAGATACGTCAAGTTATTACCCGAGGAAGAAATAGAATATCAAAAAAATTATGATCAATATTTGTCTTTTTTACATAAACTAGGACTTAGATATGATCACATTGCACTTCAAAAATTAATTATGATCTCTGGAAAAAACCAGTATGCTCGAAATGCATTATTGGCAAGGAATAAAGCCTTAGATATTGCATTAAATAGTCAATCTAAAATCATAGAATTGCGTAAAATTCTTAGTGAAAATCCTAATAGGAAAACAATAATATTTACACAACACAATAAATTAGTTTATTTAATTTCTAATAACTTTCTAATTCCTTTTATAACTCATAAATCTAGTAAACAAGAAAGGGAAGATGCATTAAATGGTTTTAGAGACGGTAGATACCGAGTTTTAGTAACTTCAAAAGTTTTAGATGAAGGTGTAGATGTCCCTGATGCTGAATTAGGAATAATAGTCAGTGGAACTGGAAGCAAAAGAGAATTTATTCAAAGACTTGGACGTTTACTAAGAACTAAACCAAACTTTACAAATGCAAAACTTATAGAAATTATATCATCAGGAACCAGTGAGATTAATACTAGTATAAGACGAAAACAGGCTTTAAAAAATTTATAATTATAATATTAATTTTTATAGATAGATTTTTACATATAATCTTATGTTACTTAGATTAACTACTAATAGAATAGAAATATTGTTTTATATTTTTAGTAAATATATAATAATATTATTTAATAAATTTTATATTTTTAAGGATATTAATCATCTTGTATATATTAATTAATTAAGACTAGAAGAAAAAAATGAAACAAAAAGAATTAAATTAATTATCATTAATTATTAATTTTAATAAATACATTTGCCATATGTCAGACTTTAGTAATAAAAATGAAAGTAATTCTAAAATGCAGAGATTTGTAACACATCCTCTAATTAAGGATAATTCTATAGAGTCTAGATTATATCAGAACAGTATTTTTAATTCATCAAAAGATAAAAACTCATTAATTATTTTACCTACATCGTTAGGGAAAACTGTTATTTCTGCATTGATTTGTGCTGACGTTTTGTATAATTATAAACAGAGTAGAATATTGATAATGGCACCAACTCGACCATTAGTATTACAACATTTAATATCTTTTTCTTCATTTCTTAAAGTATTAGATGATCAAAAAATATTGTTAACAGGTAAAGTTTCTCCCTCAATGAGAAAAAGGATATGGGATAATAAAACAATAAAGTTAATTTTTGCTACACCTGAAGTAATAAGAAATGATTTGAATGAATTTCGATTAAACTTGAAAGATTTTGGATTAGTAATTTTTGATGAAGCTCATAGAGCTATAAAAGATTATGCTTATACTCTTATTTCTAAAAAGTATATGGAACAATCGTCAAATCCGCTCATTCTAGCTATGACTGCAAGTCCTGGTTCGGATAAAAATAGAATACAACAAATCTGTAATAATCTATACATAGAACACATTGAATATAGAAATGAAGAAGATTCTGATGTCAAACCATATGTAAATCCTATAGAATTAAAATGGGAATTTGTAGAATTGCCTGAAAAATATAAACAAATTATATTGTTATTCAAATCTATGTTACATGAAAAATTACGATGGTTAATGTTTAGAGGATTAATAAAAAAAAATAATATAGATTATGTATTTAAAAGAGATTTGTTAGAACTTGGAGAGATTCTACAAAGAAATTTAAAATTTTCTTTAAACGAAGAAAAAGGACCTTTATATTTAGCTCTATTGAATCAATCTGCTGCTCTCTCTTTAATGTACTGCATAGAACTAATAGAAAGTCAAGGACCATTTTCTCTAAAAACCTTCATAAAAAGAATGGAATCAAGCGAAGGAAAAGCGCATTCTTTAATATTGAAAGATCCTCGAATGAAGGATATTTTCAAACTATTAGAAAATATTACTGAACATCCTAAACTTACTTATCTTATTAATCTATTTAAAAAAGGAAAATTAATAACTTCTGCAAATAATAACTTGAATGGATTATTAAATAATAATAATGACATTAATTCTCAAATTTTAGTATTTTCACACTATAGAGATACTGCAACTCATATTGTAGATGAATTGAATAAAACTGGAATTAAATCATTTCGATTTGTAGGCCAATCTAGTAGAAATAATGACATTGGAATGAATCAAAATGAGCAATCAGTTATTTTAGATTCATTTAGAAAAAAAGAATTTAATGTACTTGTTGCAACTTCAATAGCAGAAGAGGGTTTAGATATTCCTGAAGTTAATTTAGTTATATTTTATGAACCAGTATCTAGTGAAATTAGACACATACAGAGAAAGGGTAGAACTGGAAGAAAATCAACTGGAAACGTAATAATTCTAGCATCAAAGGATACTGTAGATATGCGTATATTATATGCAAATAAAAGACGAATAGAAAAAATGAAAACAATTTTCAACTCAATGAAAACAATTTTAAAACCAATTCCACGAATCGTTCCACTACCATATGATCCTTTGACAGAATTAGAATTAGCAGATCTTGATAACAACCTAAAAAACATAGAACAAAAAAAATTGAATAAAAAAGAGTCAAAATTAGAAGATCATGATAAGATTTCATTTGAAAAAATTAAAAATTTGAATATAATGATAGATAAAGTTCCAAAGTTCCACTCTGAATTCATAACAAAAAGTGAGAATACGTTAATAGAGAGAGCATATAGACAGATTTATGATGTTTTAATAGAGGAAAGATCTAATAAAAATTCATTTGACTTATCCTATTTATGTGAAAAATTCTCATTTGATACTTATATTATATTAAAAGCCTTAAAGAAATTAGAGAAACAACATATAATCAAATTAAAAAATAATAGCTTAATAACTTTAAATAGATTGCCAAATAAGTCAACAGGAACAAAATATAATATCTATGTTGAAAAAATTTTATCTGGCAAAGCATATGTTTTAGTAAATGAAAAATGGTATGCATTACTAAACTATTATGATTATGAGGGACCGAGAAATCTCTTAAAAAAGGGATCAGAATTTAAAGCTATTGCAGAATTATATTCTAATGGCAGTAACTTTTGTATAAGAATAAAAGAAATAATATTTTAATCTAAACTTAATTTGCAATATTATAGACACTAATTAAGTAAAAGAAAATATATTTAAATATTACACATATTATCCTAAAACTTCAGTATGCTACAATTAGTTAAATTTTTCTTATTTTATTACAATTAGTTTGATCCTATGAATATATTATTCCTTTAAATTCATCAAGTATCTTTGTCTGTGTTAGATTAGATCCTATAGCCGTTATTTCTACTTTTAGAATATACTCTCCATCAGGAAAATTATTTCTTACATGATAAGAACCAATAATGGGTTCACTAAAATCTGGGCCATAAACTAGAGGTATATTCAAATCACTATCTACCAATTCAAATTGAAGGTCATTACCTTTGGCAAAAAATGATTGTGAAAGAATTTCTTTTTTAAGTTCATTGTTATACAAATTTATGTTATACGTCATGGGTGTATTCTTATCTGTCTGTATTGATGTAGGTTGTATATTAAATAAAATCCTATCAATTTTGGTAATATTAAAGATCCAATCATATTGAGAATTATCCCCTAGCTCAATACTTGAACCTGTACTAAGTTTAAAATTTTTTCCTTGTTTGTTTGAATCACTTACATATACTGATCCTATCATCCATGGATGAATTTGACAATGATAAGAAACTATATCTGGTTCATCAAATGTATATTGAAGAGTAGAGGTATATTGCATAATTCCCGAATTAAAAATGGGATTAGAAGAGCCGGGCGCACCACTTGTAACAGTATGAATTTGTTCAGGATCGTCATCGAACCATTCAACTGTTGTTCCTATAGGTATTGCTATATTTGGTGGATAAAAGTGTTGAAATTTGTAATTTACTCCAGAACCTGTAGTGATATCTATCATATAAGTAGGTGATAATAGTTTATTAGGAGTTGGACTTGGTGCAATTTCTGATTGTCCTAATACATATGAACTATTAAAATATAGAATAATACTACTAATAATTAATAATGATAAAGTTAAAAATTTTAACATACTTTATCTGTATTAATGTTTCTTAAATCTTTAACTCTATTATAAATATTAATTAATTAAAAGGAAGAATTATCATGCAAGTAATATGATTATTGATCTGAGTCAATCTATAACTTCAAAAATTAAACTTTTTCCTGGATCTCCTAATTTTTATTTTTTAAAGTGGACTAAATATAGTATCGATGGCTATGACTCCGAAGCAATTTTTCTAAGCACTCATACTGGAACTCATATAGATGCTCCGTCTCATTTTATTGAGGAGGCTGAGTCTATAGATAATCTAGATGTAAATAGATTTTTCATGGAGAATGTTCATTTGTTAAAAATTTTAAAATCAGCAAATCAACTTATTTCAGTAGAAGATATAGTTAACAGTGGTATAGATATTAAAGAAAATGATTCTATTGTTTTTGCTACAGGATGGGAATATAATTATAATTCGGATAATTATATAAATGCAAATCCTGGTCTCTCATTGGAGGCAGCTAATTACTTGTCTAGTAAAAAAATTAATGCCGTAGCAATTGATTGCCCAAGTATCGATTCAGGAATAAATCCAGATTTTTCTGTTCATAAAGTACTTTTAAAAAATAATATAATAATAATAGAAAATCTCTGTAATTTAGCTCAAATAAATAAAAAAAATTTTAAGCTAGTAGCAATTCCGCTCAAATTGCATGGAGCATCAGGATCTCCTGTTAGGGCTCTAGCTATAATCTAATATCTAAAAAATAAGAGCTACAAAATATTATATATTATAATCTTCCTGTTAATTAGTAATAGAAAAGTTCAGATAAAAAATATCTAATGCTTTATAAAATATTAAATTTTAACTTGTTAGTGTGATATGTGGGTTTGCCTAGTAATTGGCTTACATGGGCTCGTGCTAATGATAAATTAATCCTTGGTTCTTTGGAAAAACAAGGATCTATTTTAGTTGAAGCAACATCATTACTTGTAGAACTGTTATCAGATTATGAAAAATCTCTTTCTGAAAATAAAGATAAGATAAAAGAACTTGAAGTTAAAGGAGATAATATTACTCATGAATTCTTTACAACTTTATCACAGACATTTGTTACTCCGTTGGATAGAGAAGATCTATCAGGATTAACTAGTACAATAGATCAAGTTCTAGATTATGTAGACGGTACTGCTGATAGATTTATACTATTTAAAATTAAAAAACCAATGTCCTATATGTTAGAGCTTGCTAATCTTTTACAATCTTCTTCAAAAGAAATACATAGTGCATTAATAAAAATACATACACCAAAAAAAAATGGAGATTTAATAGAACATTGTCGTAAAATTAAAAAATATGAACGTGAGGGAGATCGTATATATAGAAAAGCTATAGCTGAATTATTTGAAATAAACGATGCTGTGTATATACTTAAGAATTATGAAATTTATCAGAATTTGGAATCATCCATAGATCGATGTATGGATGTGGCAGATATAGTTGAAGATATTGTTCTTAAATATGGATAATAGTAATTTTTTTGTCAGGATGTCATTAAAGTGGAACCAGTTTCACTAATTATAGCAGGAATAATCGCAGCTCTTTTCTTTGATTTTGTAAATGGTTTTCATGATGCAGCTAATGCAATAGCAACCGTTGTAGGAACTAGAGTTTTAAAACCTCTTCAAGCAGTAAGTATGGCAGCATTAGCCAATTTTATTGGTCCATTCATATTCGGTACTGCTATTGCAGCAACTGTAGGTAAAGGAATTATTCAACCTAATTTTTCAACTGCTGAAGTTATACTAGCTGGATTAGTTGGAGCAATTGTATGGGATTTAATTACATGGTATTTTGGTTTACCATCATCTAGTAGCCATGCACTTATTGGAGGATTAATTGGTTCTGCATTAATTTTCGGTGGTTTTGAAGCGTTAGTGTTTGGAGGTATCGAAAAAGTATTAACATTTCTTGTAGTTTCTCCAGTTCTTGGATTTATCGTTGCTTTGGCATTTGGAATATTACTCATATATTTTTTAAGAAAATCCCCTTCAGGAAAAGTAAATCGCGTGTTTGGTAAATTACAGATTGCCTCAGCCGCATTTTTTTCTCTTACACATGGAGCGAATGATGGACAAAAAACAATGGGAGTTATTACAGCTTTATTAATATCGGGAGGATTTTTGGATGCACAGAGTTTTGAAGTACCGGTATGGGTAATTCTTTCAGCTGCTACAGCAATAGCTATTGGAACTTTTTTCGGAGGTTGGCGAATAGTGAAAACAATGGCTTTTCGTATTACCGAATTAAAACCATATCAGGGATTTTGTGCAGAAACAGGTGGTGGAGTAATCTTGACTACTATGGCATGGTTAGGAATTCCTGTTAGTACAACACATGCAATATCAGGTGCTATCATGGGCGTAGGAACAACGAGAAGACTTTCGGCAGTACGATGGGGTATAGGAAGGAAAATAATATATGCTTGGATTATTACGATTCCTGCTAGTGCTGCAATAGGTGCAACAGTTTTGTGGTTATTCCAATTTGTAAGATTTTAATGGACTTCCTTAAATCTTAGAGAATTAGGCTCTATTAACTTAAAAGATAATACATCCTTATTAGGATAATATTACTCTTTGTTACTATCGTATTATTGTACATTGATATAAATAGTTCTATCCAATTATATACATGATCATTAGTGCAATCATCATAATCTTTCCTGTAAGGATAATAATCATCAAAAAAGACTCAGCTCTATCCTTAAAATACTACATTATCCTTTCAATCAAGCTCTTTTCCAGTGATGAATGTATATATATTGTTTCAAGTACTTTTCGAGATTCTGGATACCAAGTACCACCATCAGAATAAACACTATGTTTACCATACTTTATTATCAGTGATTGCAGAAATTGTCTAGCAACAAGTATACTTCTACTCTCAGAAATGTATATTCCAAGTATGTTTTATGTAAAGGTTCTATTGCTATCCATAAATAGTATTTTTTCCAGTCAATTTGAATAACCCGTTTCATCAATTATAAATGCTGAAATTCTTTTCCT
Organism: Nitrososphaeraceae archaeon; assembly: GCA_035706205.1. Classification (GTDB taxonomy): domain Archaea; phylum Thermoproteota; class Nitrososphaeria; order Nitrososphaerales; family Nitrososphaeraceae; genus TH1177. The sequence continues at coordinate 12,307 of DASSVK010000137.1, forward strand.
TTTGTAGATTTGTGAAGAATCAAACCTTTGTATCCAATTCAATATAGACACGTAACTCCTTTTCTTATCTCCGAATAATACTAATGCCTTTGATGTATTGCGTAAACTCAATCCAAGAAAGTACAAATACAATGAATATATAACTACAATAGTGTATGTCCTATTTCTCTCAAATGTTATTACCATAACATGAGAATAGAGACCTTCACAGCTAAATCTATTTCCTTAACTTAACACAGCCATAATAGCAATAGAAATTTATCGATATTCTATTATTATTATTGTTACTATTAACGATGTTACTTATTTTATACCTCTATTCTAACTATAAATAAGAAAATAACTAAATTTTATATTTACTATTTTTAGATACAATAAAATGTTATAATCGAAATAGGTTTTGTGCATTTTTGAATAGCAAAAGATCATGTGATTGTTTATTGAGATCAAGTTTATTTATGAAATCTATATAGCTTTGCATATTTGAGATAGGCCAATCACTTCCATAGATCAAACGGTGAGGCATAGAGAGATAACTTAATAATTCTCTAATTTTAAACTTGTAATATTTTCGAGTTGATAAGCTAAAGTTTCCTACAACTAAACCAGAAATATCTGCATAGACATTTTTATTTTTATATAATATTTCTTGACAATCTAATATCCAAGGATTCCCGAGATGACACATGATAATAGTTAAATCAGGATTATCTACAGCAATGTCATCTATATTTAATGGATGTGAGAACCGAATCTTAGATCTATTGGAGAATGTGTCTCCTGTATGAATCATAACTGGTACTTTGTATTCGATACAAATATCATAAATTCTTTGGTATCTTTTATCATATGGATAATAATGTTCATATCCGCAATAAAGTTTTATTCCTTTTATCGTTTCATTCTTTAACCATTCTTTACATTTCCTAAAATATTCATCATTATGATTATCAATACTAAATCCAGCTACAATCCCAAATTTATTCCTGTAAATATTATCTTTTACGATGTTCATAACTTGAGATGTAGAAGGCCTCTCACTATCTACTTTATATGATGTTAAAATTATAGAATAATCAACCTTGTTATTGTCCATAGAGTTAACCAATCTTTTTAATCTGTTCTGCAATCTAGTAGTTGTTCTAGTTTTATGAATACTATTGTAATGATTTAAATGAACATGACAATCTATAACTGGCATTTAGACATCTCAATCTATTAAAATTGCAAGATTTATACTTTGAATTCGATTATTATTATTATTATTATCTTTTATTTAACTTACTAATATGTAAAATCCTAATTTAATATAATGGATTAATATAATAATAATAATGATTCTATTATCCTAGCTTTATTTACTATCTATATATATAATCACGCTTAAATGTATCTTGGTATTTATTTTCCTTTATGAACAATCAATTGTATCCTCATCAAACTGGAGCTAAAGTTAGAAATACTACAATAGATGATATTCCAAAGATCGTAGAATTACAAAAGCAATCATTTCCTTATCTCGCAAAATATGGCAATGTATGGAAAACAGAAGAGCTTGAAAGTCATCTTAAAATTTTTCCTGAAGGACAATTTGTTACTGTAGAACCAGATGATACTATAGTTGGCTCTGCAAGTACACTCA
>DASSVK010000138.1:0-3161 GCA_035706205.1 Nitrososphaeraceae archaeon
TGTCGTTAGATCATATGGGAAGAGTCAAACAACCATGTTGTATTGGAAGTGCCAACAATAAAGGATTAAAACCCATATGTGAAAAATGTGGTCTTGGATGTTATTCTATACTTGTTGCACAAGGAATCAAAGGAAACTAATAAGAATTAATTTATAGAAATACGATCTTTTTAAAATATAATATTTAGAATAGAATTCTAAATAAAATATAATAAACTCAAATATAATAGTGATTATAAAATCTTATAGTAACAGTTATCTCAGTTTATAGCCATGCCTAAAAAATAATTTGAATTTATTGTATTATCAAAACAGGTTTACTAATCTGATTCATTATTTTTCTTACATCACTAAATAATGAGCTAAACCATGAATCAATATGAGAAGATAACATAACAACTAAATCATAATTATTATTATTAACTTCATTCGCTATTTCATCAACTACATTACCAGTTAGAAATTTATAAGAAATTTTATTTTGACATCCAGCTTCTTGACATTTCTTTATTTTTTCTTCCATAGCATCTATTACATCACCTTTGATATTTCTATGAAACTCTTGTTGTTGGTTATCCTTTTGTGATTTCTCATATGAGCCTTCTAAGGAAATATTTCCATATTTTTCAACATCGTGTAATATACGAAGGATAAATAATTCTGCTCCAGTAGAATTAGATAAAGAGACTGCATAATTAAGTGCTTTATTTGAGATATCTTTTCCATCATCAGTAACTAGTATTTTCTTAAAAGAAGGAATATTATTTTTTGAAATTGAATAATCTTGTAATTCCTTGGATTTATTTTCTGACTGTAATTGTGATTGTTGTTCTTCTTGTTCTATTCCTGGTGTAACACTTCCGTCAGGATTAATTGTCTCACTTAATTCCATATCTAAAACATTTTCTTTAGCATCTGAAGATGTAGAAGGATTTTTATCATTACTCATAATATAATGATTGATTACAAATATATAACTATAGTCGTAATATATTACAAATTTGTAATATATATAGAAATCAAATGATTAATTTTTAGTATATTTGATTGTATTTAATTATAACTTTTGTTATATAAAGACTGTATATTTAAAAATAAAACTGTTGTTTCTATAATTAATCATTTATAATAATACTATTTATCATTTCATTTGAATCTACCTTGTTGTTTAACTCACTATTACCAAACACATTTAGCTAACTACAGTTCTCTCTCTGCTATCATATAATTATAAAAGTAAATATTATTACTAGAGTTAATCTCATATTATTATAACTATTTAGTGCATTCAGTAGTAATATTCCTTATTTAGGTGATTGTCTATTCAAAGATATAAAGCATTGTCTGTACATATACATTAGATAATTGAAAAAAAATAAGATATTAATACCAAATTTTATATAAGAATATTTGATGTTATTATTATGGTACAAATTGATACTAAATCAATTATCTTAACTGTAACAACTATGGTGACTATTCTAACTTTGACATTACCAAGTCTGAGTGTAGATGGATTTAGTCAAACTCAACAGATGTCAGATTTTCAACCTAATTCTAACATAGATAAAATGGAAATAAAGGATAATGATACTCAAGTCGAACTTATCATGAAAATTCATTTAGAACCACATGAAAATGAATATCTTGATGATTATTATCAAGTTTCAGACTTTGTATTTATGCTTAGTAATTCAAGTCAATTATGTCCTTCTGGTAATTGTGAGTATGAACTTGAAGGTGGAACTATGCAAGCCGAAAGAATTCCAGGTGAAAGATCATTAGCAGGAAGAATAACTATTGATACAGAAGGTTTCAAAAAAGCAATGGAATTACGTGCCTTCTGGAAGACAATAGAAGACCTCGAGAAAAATGGTGAAAATGTTAAAGTCATAAAAGGGATATTAGATTTGGGAACAAGTCAATTTAATCCAGAAAATAAATACCAAATTAATGGCACACTTACAAAATATGATGAGAATTATCTATTAGAAGTAAAAGGAATAAAATAATTATTGAGGTTATTAATAAAGAATTAGATAATAAAGAAGAATGAGAAATGACAATAAGAGTAATTGAAGTTTGGGATGCTCCAGATAGGACAGAAAGTCTATATCAAAGAATCAATGAAGTTATAAAAGATAATAACATTACTAGAGAAGAGCTTATTGATATAAAATATTCTACCGTTTATATTCCAGATGATAAAAAAATAACTAGCCAGGCACTAATAATATTTGATAAAAAAGATAAGGAAAAAGAAGTTGTAATCACAGAATCAGATGTAGGTGATGATAAAGATGAATTGCTTAGAAAATAAGAAATGAGTTCTTCTACCACTATTGATCCGAAATAGTGTTCTTATAACTGTACTACTTAAATTTACTGGAATATTGAGTTAACTGAATGTTAGAAGGTATTACAAAAAAATGAATTATATTTGTCTAAATAGAAATACGAAATCTATAACATAACCAACAACAGCAGCAAAACTAAATTCAACTTATCAAGAATGATGAGAGATATATATGAATACACTAGATTAATACTGATAGTGGTGCAAAAATAAGAGTCTATGTTATAGATTCTACTAACACTACCTTGATATATATTTAGATTTATTATTTAGAAACTTATATGATTCTATAAAAATAAATATAATAAAAAATTTTTATTGTAGAATTTAGCAAATCAAAAAGAATTATTTTACTGAAATATATATGGAAACTTTTCTGCTATTCTAGTGGAGTTTAGTTAACGATATTTTTATCTATTTCTCTTGTATTTATCATGCATAATGCCAATAGTAACAGTATCAATGTATAGTGGTAGAACACAGAGAGAAAAAGATAGACTTGCAGAAGCAATGACGGAAGATATATCTAATATATTAAAGGTAAAGAAAGAAGAGGTAATCATAGTATTTCAAGAAGCACCTCATGGAAATTGGTATTCTTCGGGAGTTCGTCTATAATGTTATGTAGCAATAATTGGAACAAACTCATTTAAATTAGAAAGATAATAATAAACCATTGATATTAAATATTAGAGAATAACAATTATTATTTTTTTAACAAACACTAATACAAATTATAAAAACTTGTCCAAGATTTTATTTTGATTGTTTTGATGACATATCTCGTTTTACATCTTTAGGATAT
>DASSVK010000139.1:0-8820 GCA_035706205.1 Nitrososphaeraceae archaeon
TATCATCTTATTTGTTTTTTCTTTCTAACTATTGTTGTATGTTCTTTCACTTAAAACTAATAGTATATGGAAGATGAGCTAATGCATTATCTTCTTTTACCTTATCATTTTTTCTCTCAATGATAGAATTATTATATGTAGCTCTTCTCTTCTATAATCTGCTCTTTTTTTAAATAAGGAATATTTAGAATATAGCTATAGCTTTAAATTTATTTTAATAATGACATAGTTTTTATCTGTATAAAATTATTGTCTATAAAAAGTATAGATTCACTATGAGATTTACTAAAAAAAATTGAAAAAAAGAACATAAAGAAGATTATAAAGAAGATTATAAATAATAAATAAAATAATTTAGATAATAAATGATTCAAGATGTTGATAAATCAGATATAATAATATTTAATGATTAACATATAAAGAAATTAAATAATGAAAATAGGTTTTAATTTTTGACACAATTGTTTCTAACAAAAATGGATAATAGTAATTATTTTGTTATTTATAAATATTGAAATTTTTGATATACCCATTGATGATTTAAAAAAGCTACTATTCTTTATTACTAGAATCAAGTATAGAAACAATTTTGATATATTCTCTAAAGTCATATTTTTCCAATTTGCCATCATTTGTTATCCACAGAATAGGATTTTTAGAAGAAAAATTATTTAATCCTTCAATATTTAATTCCTTTTCAAATTTTTTCAATACTTGGAATATGATAGTATAATCTAAGTTATTTATTTCTTGAATTGTTGCTCCTTCACCAGGAGTGGTACCAGTCATTGAATAAATTACTCCACCTACCATTCCAGGTCCAAATGATTGTCCTATATGGCCTAGATTCAATAGTATTCCTCCAGACATATAAAGACCTGAATTATATCCAGCGCCAAAAGTTATTAGACTACCTCCTCTAGCCTGACCCATTGCTCTTTCCATACAGCCTTTTCTAACGAGGATATCTACACCTAAACTAAAGTCTGTTGCTTGATTATTCTGGGCTGCAAGTTCTGTTGCAAAACCATCGACTATGATTTTTCCGCTATAGCCTTTATCAGCTAATCCATTTTCAGCATGTCCGTTGACAGTCCATGTGCCTATAAAGTTACAGCCTGATGCAAAAAAATTTCCTACATTACCTTCTACCATTAAATTCAGTTTTATTGGTTCTCGAAAACCTAGAATACCTATACGATATAGGGCTCTAGGATTTTTTAATTTTATATTGGTTTCTCCTTCTTTTATCTTTCTCTTTAAAATCGAATTTACGGTTCTTTCATATATTAATGGAGAACTAACAATATCCATAAACTTTTCATGAGATGCACGTTTCAATCCTTTTGGTAGAACTATACCAAATTTTTTGTATAATGCAGAATTAAGCCGTTCAAACTGCTCATCAAGATTAGATGTACTTGAACCTATACTATTCGCAAGTTCTCGAATTTCATCAATATCTAAATTATACATTTTTCTTGAATATTATATTATTTTTTGTAGAAAATCTTTGGTTTTCCTGGCTGTGATGTTTCTACATATAAATTTGCCCCTACACAATCCAATGCTGACAGATCAGTAGCAATTGCCCAGAAAGAAGGATAATTTCTTGTACCTGGATTGTATCCAAAAATACCTTTTCTTGCTCCAAACCTATCTCTTACTAGTGCTAAACAATTAGGAGTTGAGACTATGTAAGTAAATGGACCATCTGCTTTGTTAATAAATTCATAATTCGCCCTTTCTATATCATTATGCTTCAAAAGCTGGTCAGCAATAAATACAGCTATTACTTCGGAATCACATCTAGAGTAAAAATGATATCCTTGCAATTCTAGAGAAGATTTTAACTTTGAATAATTTGCTATCTCACCATTATGTACCACTGCTATATCTGGCATAATTGTAGTACTAAATGGATGTGCATTATCAGGGGTAACCCTACTGCTTGTGGCTATTCTTAAATGTCCAATACCATGTGTCCCTTGTATTGACTGGATGTTATATTTTGTATCAAGATCTCGTACTAGACCTACATCTTTTATAAGAGACATTTGTTTCGCACAAGTAGAAATAATCACATTAGGATCTTGGTTTAAATCGTATAGAACGGTATTTAATCTCTCTGGATATACTTTTTCGCAAAATCTATTGTACTTGTCATTCTCTTTTTTAAAATATTCGATATCATAAAATTCATGGTCAAACTTTTTGTTAAAAATTGCTATTCCTGTACTATCTTGAGCTCTTATTTGCTGGCTCTCCATCATTTTATATAAAATTGAGCCTATAGGAAAGTCATTATAACAACCACAATTCTCTAACATTATTCCACATATTCCACACATTTTTTTAATGCCTCACTAAAGATTTGATAACCTCTTTTCTTTCTTCTAAACTTAGATGAATTTTATTTTCCTCAATATATTCATCAAGTATTCCATCGATGATTTGATAATATGTTTTATCTACTCCCTCAAGTAAAATATCACCTTGTAAGCTTGCCTCTATGCTAGATGTACGTAAATCAGAAGGTGTTAGATTATGAAAATTACTATATCCTAGAGCAGCAGGAATTCCCTTTATCTCTTCTTTGGTAGCTATCATATGACGATAAACTCTTTCTGTAACAAAGTCAATATCAAAAAGCCTATCAGAAAAAATTTCAGAATATGCTATTAACATACTTGTAGAGTATCCTATTATATCTGCACCTAAAGCAACTGATTTTATAATCTTTCCAGTGGTGTTTACATCACCTGCTATTACTAAAGTCACTTCAGCACTTCCATAACAACTCTTTTTATTTTTATTATTATTATTGCAATCTTGATGTAAATTAGATCTATTTTTTTTATTGACTATTTTAGTATATTCATTTAAAGCATTTCTTGTATCGTGGATAACTGCAATAGCATGTTTAGTTTTGTATATTTCATTTTGTTTTTTTACCTTCTCTGTATCTACTATTATTCCATCTATACCTGTATCCAATATTTCGTTAATATAATTTGGAAAGATATTACTAATATCAACTAAAATAGGATATTTAAATTCTTTTCTTAAATTTTTGAGTAATTTGATCGAACTATGATCTCCATATTCCAATACAATTCCTTGTGGAGAATCAATTTGGTAAGATTTTAGTTGATTAGCTGTTGTATTGGATGAAATTTTTTTAAACCATGGATATTTTCTTTTGTTAGCTGTTGTATTTTTTATTTCCTCTTCTGAAACAAATCCTAAGAGATTTCCTTCTTCAGCAAGTATATTTAAAGTTCTATGAATAGCTTCTAAAACATCATTTGAAAATAACATATTTTCATAAATTAACAAAGGCATTGTTAAATTAACTTTATAAGATGGGCTTCTTCCTATGGTCGTATCTAGATTTATTGTTTCTCTATAAGGGTCGTATGCAGGTCTAGATAGTTGTGCTCCTAATGCAGTTACATAATCCCAAAGGTTTACTGTATCATAACTAATTTTATTTTGATTATTGTGCCTAATATCATCATCTATTGAATTTGATCTTGGTATCCCTGTTCTTGCAAGCTCCAAGATAGATTTTCTAATTAAAAACTTTTCTGAATTATTCAATATTATTGATTCCTAAATGGTCATGTATAGTTGTTGTTTTTTTTATCCCAATCAGATGATTTTCTTTCAACACTGTCGCTATTCTTCCTTTAATTATATCTTTATAGGTTTGACCATTTTCTAATGGCAAATCTGAAACTATACTGGACAATTGATCCATTGCCACTAGATCATCTTTTCTAATATCATGTATACTTTTTCTTCCTAGTGATCTTGCAATATTTTTTAGTTCAATTAATGTCCCTTTTACATAATTAACTATTGAATCTATGCTCTTTTCTATATCGAGCTTTTCATATGAACCTGTTAATCCTGCAGGACACATATTTGTATAACAATCTTGTACTAGTGTACATCCCATAGAAATAAGAAATCCTGTTCCTATCCCAACTCCACTCGCTCCTAAAGCAATACATTTGGCTATTCTTTCTGCATCCCATACAGCGCCATGAACAAGTAATTGAAATTTATCGTCTTGATGATTCAAATAATAATCATAAATTGCTTCTTTTGCAGGTTTTAGAGATGATAATGTATTTATTCCAATTATATCTCTTAGCTCCCAAGGAGCAGCACCCGTACCTCCAACAAGACCATCGATTGACGCTGCATCAGCATATGATTTGAGAATTATTTCAATGTCATCATACACTCGTGAACTTCCGATTTTCACAATTATTGGAATTTTCCAGTCAGTGATTTCTCTTAGTTCAAGAATTTTTGCTACCAAGTCTTCTGGTCCCAAAATATCTAGATGTCTTGATGGAGAGTGTGCTACCTTGTATGGCGGTATGCCTCTGTTTTCTGCTACAAGTTCTGTTACCTTTGGTCCAGGTAATAATCCACCATGACCTATCTTTGCACCTTGACCAATTTTTATCTCAATTGCATCTGCATTTAATAGATAACTAGGATCTCGCCAAAACCTTCCAGATGCATATTGAGTAATCAATGGATAAAAACGGCAGAATAGATAATCCCGATCTATAGAGTCTAAATGATGTTCTCTTAATAATCTTTCAGCATAATTTAGGATATTGTCTTGTCTTTCTTTAGAAATATATGATCTTGCCTCATCTGAACCATATAATTCCCAAGGTAAAGCTCCGCCTTCACCAGTATTCATCATGATTTTTATTCCCTCTTTGGCAAGTCTGTTTAATGCTAAATGTAGTGCAATTTTAGCAGGAAGTTTCAAAGAGCCATAGCTCATACCCGAAACAAAGAATGGAGTATTTGTTACAATGAAATTACTAGAATATCTTCCACCTATTATCAAGTTGGTATCAATATTAGTATTTTTCTCATGATGATCATGGCAAAGCTCATCTTGTTCAGTTGTCTGTAGTCTTGCTCCAATTATTTTAATTGAGGGAAAATAATCATTTGGAGGTCTTGCTCCCAATCCTGAATATGGAACATGTGAATCAATTGCTTTTCTTACGTCAATAATAAGTCTATCCTGGTCAAAATAGGAATTTTGTGATGCACCCGCTGCTGCTTTTAATATATTTCTTTTGAAATCAAGTACATCTTTAGAATAAGGCATAACAACTATCCAATCTTTGATAATATAATACTTATTATACTATAAATCATAACTATTTTTCATACATTACTATACATATAGAATTCTCTTGGAGAAGGAACTGAAACGACCTTTGTATGTTCATCTCTTTTGATCTCACAATACATATCAAGAAAGTCACTTGCAAATGCTGATTTGAGAAATTCATTATCAGATTCTAAAGAATCAATTGCACTTTCTAAGGATGTTGGTAATTTATTTATACTATATTCTCTTTTTTTTTCTTCTGACAATTTGTATATATCTTCATCTACTGGGTCAGGTGGAGCAATTTTTTTGACTAATCCATCTAGACCTGCAAGTAATAGTGCTGCCTCTACAAGATATATATTAGAACTAGGATCAGGAGTTCTATATTCTATTCTTTTTCTATTTTTCATATTTCGGAAGTGAGCAGGAACTCTTATACTTGCTGATCTATTCATTTTACTCCATGCAATATTTATTGGTGCCTCATAGCCAGGAATGAGTCTTCTATAGGAATTTGTAGTAGGATTGGTTAAAGCACAAAGTGCTTTGGCATGATCCATCAATCCGCCAATGTAATAAAGTGCTGTTTGACTTAGCTCGGCGTATTCATCTGCAGGATCGTAAAACAAGTTAACTAGATTATGCTCATTATTATCATCAGAATGTTCATTGTTGTTTTGCTTATCATCCCCTTTTTTTCTTCCCCATAAACTTTGACTAACATGCATGCCCGACCCATTATCTAGAGCTATAGGTTTTGGCATAAAAGTTGCGATCATGTTACGTTTTGCTGCAGCCTCTTTTACTGTTTTTTTGTATGTGATTACCTTATCGGCCATAGTGACTAGTTGATCATATTCTATCTGAATTTCACACTGTCCAGCAGTTGCGACTTCATGATGATGAGCTTCCACATTAATTCCAAAATATTCTTTCAATGTATCAGATACTTCATCCCTAAAGTCTGTCAAGCTATCTACAGGAGGTGCTGGAAAATATCCGCTTTTGAAAGGAATTGTGTATCCTGAACTTCCATTACTCTGACCCCATGGTGCCTCAGCTGATTCAATAGAATATCCAGAACCTCCAGAACAATTAACTGTTGACATCGGATTAGGTAATAATGTCATTTTATTAAATACAAAGAATTCTAATTCTGGACCCCAATAACTTTGTTCAAAACCTCTTTTTTTTGCAGATTCCCCAGCCATTTGTGCAATATAACGAGAGTCTCGCAAGTAACGACGACCATTGAAACCTTCATATATATCAACTATCATTCGCGCAGCTTTTGTTTCATAGTTGTTATTTTTGTTATGATGATCTTTATCAAAATAATTCGGCAAGATACTAAAAGTAGAAGGATCTGGTTTAAGTATCATATCTGATTCGTGTATCTCTTTAAATCCTTTAATTGAGCTACCATCTAATCGTGGAAGACCTTTTTTAAAAGTTTCTTCAGTTATTTCTTTACTAGTAACACTTATTTGTTGTAGCAACCCAAATGGATCACAAAAATTCAACCTAATCCATTTTATATTTGATTCATTCAATGTATTTATAACATTCTCAATTTGTTGATTTAAAGAACCCTGTGTAATCTGCATATTATAATAGAGAAAGACTATAATATAAACAATTTTATCATTTTACTTAACATTTATAAATGATTTATAGGATTTAATTAACGTTTACTAAGAAAATATAATATTATTCTTAAATTAAATTACAATTGTTAACTCAAAATTTGTTGATAAATATAGTAATCAATATTATTAAAAATAAAAAATTATGAATTATTTTAATTATATAATGTTTAGTAAAATATAGATATATTTTTTCCTATAATAACTTAAAATCTTCTTTAACTGTTATGAACACAAGATGGGTATTAGTCCTTTGGACAGATGGAATTGATAATTCTTTTTTAACAAAATCGCTTAATTCTTTTCTATTTCTGAATTTGGCTACTATAATCATGTCTGTTAAACCAGTAATATCATAAATAGCACATACATTTTCGTATTTTGATAATACCTTTTCAACTTCAACTACCTTATTTTTTATAGCAGTAACTTCAATTATTGCTGTTAAGTCATATCCTAATTTTTCATGGTCAAGTAATGCTGAATAAGATTTAATAATCTTATTTTTTTCCAACTTTTCCACTCTAGCAAGTACAGTAGGTGGAGAAACTCCTATTTGCTCAGCTATATTACGATATGAAAGTCTAGCATCAGAAATCAATTTTCTAAGAATTCTAATATCAATTTCATCTAAAGTAACAATACTCAAAATCTATAAACCTCATTTGTGATTATTTTATTTATCTATCAAACGTATTTAAGATTTTAATTTTCAATTATTAATAAATAATAAAAATAATTAATTGATATGGTTTTACAATTGAAAAAATATAGATTAAGGATCATTAATTTTCCTTGATATTTAGACTATAATTTATAATAGGAATTATGATTTTATATCAATTAGAATATAACTTGATATAATATTGTTTAAATGCATGGAACTGCTATTACAATAATAGATAAATCTAATATGTCAATAGATATCAAAACCAATAATAATCATGACGATACTAAATACATTTTATTGGTTGATGATGAAAAAGATATTCTTGACCTCTTTACTGAATATTTAACATCCAATGAACTAAAAATAATATATTTTCAAAATCCTCTTGAAGCATTAAATTTTCTCAATTGCAATATAAATAATTGTTCTTTAGTTATAACAGATTATAGTATGCCTCAAATGTCTGGATTAGATTTTATCAAACATATTAGAAATATTGATAGAAATTTTATTATTAAAATTATACTTATTACTTCATATATTAAAAACAATCTTGTTATAGATAAATCGAGTAATTTAAGAATCGATAAAATAATCGAAAAACCTATACCGTTAGAAAAATTAAAAGATGAAGTTAAATTGTTAATGTTACCAATTCTAGTATCTAATTAAATGATATACAGCCTTCTGACTCTAACAAATTAGCAGTAATCACAATATATGAAATATGTACAAAAACTTAAGATTAATTTAGGTAAATAATATTATCTTTTTTGATTTCTTATCAACTGTTGTTGTATGTTCTTTCACTTAAAACTAATAGTATATGGAAGATGAGCTAATGCATTATCTTCTTTTATCTTGTTATTTTCTCTCTCTATGACCGATTTATTATCACAGTTATTCTATCTCTATTGTAAATTTGATTCTTGTCTTTCCTACTGGTATCATAACATTTAGAAAAGTCAATAAAGATTAAATTTTCCTGAATAATTTTTCAATAACTTTATTATTTTATTGATTAATGGTAATGATAATATTCTTCTCCATTTTGTAAAATTTTTCTCTCTTTATCGTTTAATGATAAACCGTTCATTTCCTTAAACTGCAATGCGTTAATTATGGCTTTTCCTCCGTAATGATTGTTAAAATATATTCTAAGTTTTTTAGTTTGATTCTTTAACTTTCTGACTTTATGGATCCAAGGTTCAAGTTCTTTCTTTGTATAAAGATAATTATACCAGTAATGTCCAGGAGAGGTATTCCTTCCATGGAATCTTATGAATGAATGATCTACAGATGTAACTAAAGAATTAGACAAAAATGAAAGATTCTCTTTTCCA
>DASSVK010000140.1:0-7395 GCA_035706205.1 Nitrososphaeraceae archaeon
ATCTTTTTCTTGTTTTGCAAAAGATAAATCATAGGAAGACAAAAACAATATACTAGTTACAAAGGATAAAACAATAGAAAGATATAGAATTTGGATATATGTATTCTTTTTTATTTTCATAGGCTAAAAGATAAAGATAAACCTTTTGTATTTAACCATTATTTGTACTCAAATAATTTACTATAAAAATTAGCTCTTTTTTTATTATTTGATAATATCCCAAACCTAGATTTCACAAAAAAAATTTGTGATAGTATTCAATATCAAATTGATTCTTGTTTAGATGGATGTTGATGTAGATGAAGGAGAGGGATTAGCAACATTTGAAGGATTAGACTTTTTTAGAATTAATCCTATAATTATGAATGCAATAGATACCGTTGCAGCAGTGAGGAAAATAAGATTAAATGTATTGCTTGATGGAAATAATGAACATTCTTGTTCATTACAAATAGTGTTTGATAGCTCTGTAAATATAAACTACTTGTCACTGGTCCTATTGCCATTCCAGTAAACATAAAAACTTGAACAATACCAATCACTACTCCACCAAATTGTTTTGGAGTCAAAAGCAATATCATATTCATTGCAATTGTGTTTATCAAAGCTAGCCCAACCGATATTATCCCTAAACTTATCATACCCTGAAATTCATTTGCATGAAAGAAATAGATACATATAAAACCTAAGTTTTCCACATTATAAAGACTAAATGTGAACAAATAATTTAAAATTGGTTAAGTAATACTTTTTGCTAACTGTGTGAGATTTGAACCATTTATAAAGTGAGACCAGTTAAATTTTGAAATACCTTACTAAGATTTTCAGATTAACATTTTTGGAATGATTTCTATCTCTAATAGATGATGTATCTAGAATTATCTCTATATTACAATTGAAAAACTACAAATTATTTATACCTCATGAAACAAATAGTCTTTTATATCTACTGTTATAGACAAATTTATCAATAACATAGAAAGAGAAAAACCAAATATTGAAAATATTATTGAGATAATACAATTCTATAGATTTTGCCTTCACCATCTGATTCTCTATCTAATGTCAGTATATACAAAAATCCATCTGGACCAGTTTCAATATCTGTTATTCCGCCAAAATCTGTTCCCAGGGCTATTGCGGCCATTTCTTCTTCATTGTCTGCCACTAGGTCAGTTAGTCCGGCTTGACTACTACTACTATCAAATTTTATTCCAGTTCTATCTTCATTAACTTCAAAATAATAGAGAAATCCATCAGTTAGATCCCCAATATCCCCAACAAAAATATTGTTAACATATTTATCTCCAAGCTTCGACGAATTTAGAAATTCAATATCAGTAATTCCAATAGATGGAAGCCAGCTGAATACAGGATCAGCATATCTAGAATTTGGAAAGTTAACTAATTCATCTTCTGTAATCTCACTTTTGGATATTGGACCCATAACTTGCTGCCATCCACTATTAAAACCTGGTTTAACTACATTAACCTCATCATATTCACTAGGTCCATTTTCTGTATCCCATAAAATACCAGTTATAGGATCAAATGCTATTCCAAAACTATTACGTATCCCATAAGCATAATACTTGTTTAGTAATAGATTATCGTCGTCATTATTTGCAAAAGGATTATCAGGAGCTGGAGAGCCATCCATTGGATTTACTCTTAATATTACGCCAGTATCATCCGGTTCTGGTCCATCTACAAAATTCTGAAGTTTACCATCACGATTAAGATCTCCTATTACTGCATAAAGATAGTTATCAGGTCCAATGGTTAATTTCCCACCATCATGATTTGGACCAGGAATTGCAGGTAGATCTAAAATCAAGATGGGATTAACAAGTCTTCCTTCATTCCATTGATATTTGTGAACTTTATTCCTTAATTGTTCATCGTCATTGGAGGATTCTGTATAATATAGAAATACAGCATCTTTATTAATTATAGCAATTCCCAAAAGTCCCCGTTCACTCTCACTATTTACATCTACCTTCAATACTGGCTCTTCTTGCAATATACCATTTGAAATAAGTCGTACGGTTCCTTGTTCCTTTTCTAAAACCAAAATATTGTCATTATCTATAAATGCCATACTGGTGGGCCAAGATAACCCCTCTACAAATAGCTCTGCTTGTAGACTTGGATCATTGGTAATTGGTTGTTGTTGTGCAATGACTTCTTCATAATCATTAAGGAAATAATGAATTGACAGAATGACGTTTAGAAATAAAATTATAAATAGAATTACTCTTAATTTTGTCAAATAAATCATTTAGATTAATATATTTTATATCATTACTAGTATACAAATTTTAATGATTTAACATACTAATATCTTTGATCTGTGAAAGTAGACCTAGATAAGGGCTTTTTATTTTTCTTATTTAATTCATTTTCAATATATAATGGGTAACGATGGTACATTAAATCTATATGAAGTAAACATGTAAAACTTATACAAAGTATGGAAAGACTCCAAGTGATTTATTAAAACCTATAACAATTCTAAAATAAGAGTCTAATATTTGTTATAGTAATAAAGGATATAATATTAAGAATTTTTCAAATATTAACTTCTTATTTTATTAGTATTTTATTCATTGTACTATCAATTAATAAAAATAGTATTTTGGTAATAAATAATCTTTGTTATATTTTCTTTTATTCTTCATATTCTAATTTGAATTTTATAGTACTATCTTCATCTTTTGGTAACTTCTTAGTTTGACAGTCTTCAATATTATCATTAGATTCCTCTACACATGCTTTAACTTTATCTCCTGGTTCGCCTGATATTCTTTCTTTTATTTTTTCTGGGTCATCATTTAATTTTACTTTTATTTTTTCTCTATCATCATCTGTTTTAATAGTTAAGTCTGCTTTAGTATTAATTTCATCTTCATTCTTGATAATTATATTTAGTTTATAATCTTCTGCATAAGATTGTTGAGGCAGTAAAGAAAAGGAAACAAATACAATAGCAGTGACCATTGATAAAGATATAATAAAGGAAGAGTTAGATCTTAGATATTTTTTATTTTTTATCATATTATTCTTATTTCTTATTAGTTATTATTTTATAATAATATTTGAAAACACATATTTAGAAAAAAATTCAGTATCAAATATAGAATATTATTCTACTTTTGATATATTCTAAATCTATTATCTTGATAACATTCGTATTTATAAAATTCAATTATTAATATAATCTTTTTTTATTTAAGTATAGTTCCTAAATACATTTAACAGTTGATAGTCGAAATTAGAATCTTCCATGTAATAAGGTTCTACTACTATGTTGTATTTTGATTTTATTATCAGAAACTTATTTTAAATAAAAGTAAGATAATTGTAGAATAATAGATTAATTTCCATCTGATTAGCTGGAATCCTCTAGAAATTTCAATATTATCCTTTTTTGAAAATATAATAAAATATTAAAATAAAAAAAACAAATCATTATCTTATTTCGTTAAGAGGTCTGTTATTACAAATTATAATAGCAGTGTTGAATTTATTGATTCAATAAAGTTTGTGGATTATTCGTAGAATGGTTCTAACAATCTTCTTTGAATTTTTATTAATTGATTGTACTTTTTAATACATAATAAGTTATTATAAAATTAAGATATGAAGCTTCTAATACTAGAAAAATCTCGAAACTTTAAATATGTGTCTAATTTATTGTTTATGGTAAATACTCTATTTATTAATCTCATTATCCTAATGATGGTATTATCAATATCAATTTCTAGAGGATTTTATCTAACTATTAAAAAAAGTTAGATAAAATCCAATCTAGGAAATACATGTATTCTTTGGCTAATAATCATGTATTCTTTGGTATTTGGTTGTAACATTTGAATACATATTTGTGAATATAAGATTTAAGGTTCATTCATCGAATGTACTATTAAATTCTTATTATTCAAATAATGAATTGTACTAAATTTTCAATTTTATTTTTTAATCAATAAATGAAGAAAATGAATTGAGATTGAAAATTTAATATTTAATTTTTAATATTGTCTATCTTTATTCTCATATGACATATATTGTTCCTTTGGGTTTTCATATCCTTCTCCATTGCCATAGTCATAGTTGTTGCCATAACCATCATCATCTTTTGGTGGATAGTGATGAGAATCAGGAGGAAAGAATATATCTTTTATATTTTCTGGGCAACCATAACTTCCTGTCCAACCTGAACTGTCAAATTTGGATGTATCACCTTCTTGACTAGTACAAAATTTTGTAGTTGGTGATAATGGGACAAGAGCAAGATCATAGTAATTTATTGTTCCCCTTAATGTATATCCATAGATACCTTCATCTATAATTTGTCTATCATAATAAAGACCTGGTTGATCAAATACAGCAGTCAAAGGTACATTTTGTTCAATGACATCAGCATCTTCAAGACTTTGTGCATTTTGAAAACTTGCTATATCTTTGAAATAGTATTTATCTACAAAAAGTTCAGTAGCTGGTAAAGTTTCACCATCGGCTTGAAGTGGTAATGCAGTTCTATCATCTGATAATCTAACTTCAACAAAATGTTTTCCATCATGAATACCTGGTAATTTACCAAAAGAAGGCTCATTTGTATGACCTAATACCAGTTCAATAGGATTCACATGTTCTTCATCGGATTCTATACTAAGGCTTGCATGTGGAAATGCCATAGCTTCATTTATCGATAAAGAGCTAGCTGACGAAATTATGGCCATACCTGCAAGGAAGATTATCAATATTATCGGTGAAGGTTTAATTTTCTTCATAGGGGAATCAAATCATTACAAAAATAAAAAGGCATTGGTACATTCGTCGAATGCTTTTTTTTAATTTTCTGTAATATAGACATTTAAATTATCTCTATATATGCATGATACTAAACTCTAATTAATTATAATACTAATTAAGAACTGCATAAAAGTTTATTTGATAATTTTATTATTAATTTATTAAAATCTTTTTTGATAAAAATATTCATAACATTCGACGAATGTACCATACCTCTTTTATACCATAATTATATTTTTGAATATAATGTTACCACAAATACTAAATAAAATATTTGTAGTTCTTATAGCAACAACACTGATGATCAGTTTAGGATCTTTATCTTTGATGCCTTTAGATGTATATGCTAGCCATAGTTATGAAGCAGGAGTTCAAGGAGATAATATATCAGATAATACACATATTGATTTAAGTGGTGTAACGCTTCCACCAGCAGGAGTATTCCCATTATATGATTCCAGTCCAAACTTTATTGCAGGTCACTTTTTATATAAGGGTCCATGTGATCCAACAACACATGAACCAATCGTTTCAGTAATTGCAGGTCATATTGATGAATCAGCTGAAATGACACATGTTGACTTTGTTCCATTATATTACGTTGGCCATGCTTCTCCAATACCAGGCATCTGTGTTTATCATGCACATGTACCTGATCCTCTTAATGGAGGCTCACCAAGAGTTACTGATATTGATTTAGTCAATTTCTCAGGAGAAGATGTTACTTTTAATCCTGGAGATGTAGTAGATATGAATGTTCAAAGAACTCTTGGAAATATAGAACAATATTATGAAAATGATCCACTATTGCCACTTGACTTACCAAACCAGCCAATTAATAATAATCCAGTATTTGACTTGAATGATGATAATCCAAATAATGATGGACTTGGACATCAAGGCTAATATGGTCAATAAGGATCTACTTTCTTTTTTAACAATAAAATTTTTTGCATTCCAATAATAAAATTTCACTCTCTTAGGAAAATTCAATTATACTCAATAATAAGAAATTAAAGGTTGAATGATTCTATTTCTTAATATTAAAACAAAATAAACTTACTATACAAACGATCATTCAAATTATACCTGCGGCAAATTAGTTTTCAAGTTATATACTTTTTGCATAGTCGGTTGAATATCTATATGAACTTTTTTCATTATATCTGCGGGAGATGATTTCTCATTAATCATGGAATAGAATTCGTAAAAATCATCTTCTAGTTTTGTTATATCATCTAATTTAGTCTTGTCTAGTCCAATAAATGATTTCAAATATAATTGAAATGATGTAGAAATTTTCATTGCAAGTAATTTAGCAGTTTCATAATCCGCATAATTAATGATAGACTGATTCCCTATAAATAAAGGATTATTATTATTCTTATCTGTATTAACACTATTATTTTCTGAATTGTTAAGGATATCTATAAAATATGATTCTAATTCATCCAAATCTAGCTTATTATTATTATTAGAATTTGTAGTTGGTAGTACATATAGCAAGTTGGACATATTTGTAAGATCAAAGTTTAAGTCTATTGAATCTGCATAATTTCTTAATACATCGTCTACAAGTGTAACAACCACTAGAGCATGAGCAGTGCTATTTGCTTTTGTTATTTCTTGATTATATCTTTTAGTGAACTCGTCATCATTAGCAATATCCTCATCTGCA
The DNA here is from genome assembly GCA_035706205.1 of Nitrososphaeraceae archaeon. Lineage (GTDB taxonomy): Archaea > Thermoproteota > Nitrososphaeria > Nitrososphaerales > Nitrososphaeraceae > TH1177. Next base: position 6,494 of record DASSVK010000140.1, read on the forward strand.
TAAAAAGTGTCATAAACTAATCTTGCAGCATTTTCGCTATGATCCATAGATAGTGTGATATTAGATGGATAATTTTTATTTGCAAGCTGCAATTCTGTCTTTGTTTTTTCTATTAAAGTTAAAAGGTATGTAGAATCATCAGTAGTAAAGCTGTGTCCAAAAGCATTAAATAAATATGAACTTGCTACTACTAATAATAAAAATATTGATATTATAGATAAAGATAATTTAAGCATGTATTATTTCTCCTTATTTTGTTATATTACTCAATTAAATCTATAAAATTTTTTGTGTAAAATAAATTTGATTATCTAGTTACATATAAAATAAATTAGTTATAAAAAAATTTACTTGATAAAGGAAATGATTTTTCTTTTTTTTACTACTATATTATTGTGTTTATATCAACTTGAATTTCTTTTTTGCTATTTATAGTAATATTAAAAAAAATTATATCCTTCTATTTTATAGAAATTTTATTGTGAAATTATTATAATTAATAAAAAACGTACATTCATCGAATATACCATAAGGTTATTAAACATTCATTACTAAAGAAAAATAGACAAAAGGAAAAAAATCCATAAACCTGTTGTCTAATAGTTTCATGTGATTAATTTGGTGGCTTCTTTGAGGTCACCATTTCTTCTTTATTCTTTTTAAAGATATACATAAAAATAATAACTACTGATTTAATGTATTAGAATTCATTAATCATATCTGTATAATCATCGACAATTTTTTCTGTAATAAAACTACTCTTATATTTACTTAATAACTTCTGAAGTGTTAATTTGTCTATTTTAATCTCATAATAATTAAGTTCATTTTGTCTACGTACCTTGATAATGTCTGCATCTTTTAATCTTGACAAATGCCATGAGACAGTGGAAGGTACCTTC
>DASSVK010000141.1:0-4155 GCA_035706205.1 Nitrososphaeraceae archaeon
TGACTCTTATAAAAAAATAATAGATAGACTAAATAATGTAACAAAATAATAAACAGCAAAACAAATGTTTTACTAAAATTAGTTGGGTCTTTTTTGTTCAGACCAATATAATTTATTATTCTTTCCACATATATTTTTAGCAATATCTTGTAGTATTAAAAATCAGATAATCAAATAATATTTTAATAATTGATATTAAAACCAATTTGATAATCAAATGATATGAGTATTCTCTATTGATATATAGATACACTGATTTCTTTACAGTAAATTTAAAATTTTCGTTTAATAATATATATTTATGATATTAATTTATGACTATGATAAATTAGTTTTTTACGTTATTATTTTTATACTTATGATTGGGATACTCGCCTTTTTATTAACATTTGTCTTTTCTCCCCATTCTTTTGCGATTATAAAAAATAGTGTAAATTTACAAATGATTGAGAACTTTAGCTTTTTATAATAGTAATTGTTAATTCATTTATATTTTATTTATAACAATTTATTTTTTTGAAAGAAATGCATACAGTCAACATTAAATTTGTGATATAAATATTGACTACATTCTTCTTTTCTTACAAAACACGAATAATATTCAATAAAATAATCTTCAAAACTACAATATTTTATAATAATATTGCAAAAGAAAGTTTTCTATCATTAGAAAATAAATTATAAATAGGAAAAAATTATAACAACAGAGAAGAAAAATAAAGAAATTCTTAGACAATCAAAGACAATAATTAGAAAATACAACATCCAATATTTCAGAATCAACAAGATATTATCAATGATAAAAGAAGTTTTTTTATAGGGATATCCATAATTTCTTTCTGCTTTTTTATTTAAGATGTAAAAAAATAGGAGTATTTAGATACTAGATAATCTATATATTATTATATGATGGAGAGCAATTATGAAGATAATAATTATAATGATTATTATCCAATAATAATGGCAAAGGATTATAATTTGCAATTACCTCTCTCGTCACCATCATCATCACTAAATATAGCAGAATGGAAAGATCAAAGGTTAGAACAGATAGATATTCCAAAGGGATTAATTGAAGTATTACAGAATACTGGTTTTACAGTTGAAAAAGTATTAGACTGTGGACCTTCTCATATTGCAGAGATATTAGGAATAGATGATTATATTGGTGAAATAATATATCAAGAAACAAAAAAAGCAACTAGAAATATAATCTCTAATTCTAATTTTTAACTAAGTAATTAATTATTACTTTTTTTTATTATTTATACATTTTCAATTGATTTTCATCGTTACTTATAATGATATAATGTTATTAAATTTTGGCTTTACTTATTCTCTCTCTGGTTTTAGGAAACTCCATAATAGATAATCAATTGTATATTATTATTTGTGAGAATACTTTAATCATCTTATATACAGAAATATTTAATTATTTGATTTTGGTTTAATATTTTGAGTCCATTTTTAGAATCAATTTGACAGCTGAAACCAATGACCCCATTGAACTATGGGTTCTAATCATATTTTTAGTAGAATTCATGGAGCAATAATGATATAAAATATAATAAATAGGCAAATAGTAATTATTTTATATCTTTATCTTTATAAAATTTTAGGACTGAATATTTACATGTCTATTAACGTCCAACCTGATGATATAACTAAGGCTAAGGTAGTGTATATGATACTTAATAAAAAAACAGAAGAGGCTTTACAAAATCTCAGTAAATTCTATAAAGTTATACCACCAGAAATAACTGTTGGAACAATAAAAGGTAAAAGAAGAACTGTATATGCAGTCTATGTTCAAAGAGAAAGTAAGATTTATTGTATAAACTCTGATATATTTTATAATCCCTTTATAGTATTACACGAGTTTTATCATCACATACGTACGAAAGGTGGTATTCATAAAGGTTCAGAGAAAAATGCTAATATGTATGCAAAAAGTTTCATTGACTCTTATAAAAAAATAATAGATAGACTAAATAATGTAACAAAATAATAAACAGCAAAACAAATGTTTTACTAAAATTAGTTGGGTCTTTTTTGTTCAGACCAATATAATTTATTATTCTTTCCACACTCATTGCATTTATGTAATGTCTCGATATCATCTCTATTGATTTTATGTTTATTTGCTTTTGTATGTATATCATCTGGTTTTACAGCAGTAAATTCAGCTCCACAATAAATACAACTAAAATATTTAACTGTATTAGATGGCATAAGAAATCTATATATCATCTTCTTAATCTAAATTTATCCTCTAGAAATAGCGAAGATAGTCATATATTTATCATTGTTATTGTATGAATGATTTTTGTATCTATATATATTTCAATAAATTGTAATTTTATATATATCGTTGCTACTATTATTTATTATTCTTTATTTTTTCAAATATTCTGAACTATAATTTTTTAATGATTACAAAGGAAATCGATTATCTATCAAATCTCGTTTTAGATTAAATTTGTTTCAGATCACACTAGTCCATTTTGATATGAGTTCTCTAATTGGATTCACTCAAAAATAAATCTGTTTTTATATTCAGAACCTGACTTTGAGTTAGTTGAGAAAGGAATTTTAAGGTAAATTAATGAATTCTTAATTATTATTAACTAAGGTTTTAATGACAATATTTAAATCAATAATGTCAAATCAATTACTTATTGAATCAACAATTAAAAGATAATATCAATGAATCCAAGGTGCAAGAATTCATGAATAAAGCTATACAAGATATTGCTGGAAGCTCTACTGCTATGCTAGTTATTCTTGGAGAAAGACTTGGATTATATAAAGCGATGGCAGAAGAAAACAAATACATTACTTTTCAAGATCTTGCAAAAAAAACTGGAACTAATGAGAGATTAGTTAAAGAATGGTTAGGAAATCAAGTTTCTAGTGGATATATAGAATATGATCCTTCAACAGAAAAATACTTTTTACCTCCTGAACATGCACTAGCATTATCTGATTCTAATAGCCCTATTTATATTCAGGGTATCTTTAAAGCAATAAAATCTTACTTTAAAGATGAAGAAGAATTCATAAAAATGTTTAAAAATGAAAGAACTTTTTCTTGGTTTGACCATCATCCTTGTATGGCAGATGGGTTTGCAGAATTCTTTAAAGCTGGATATTTAGGTAACTTATTAAATTTATGGATACCATCAATAGAAAATGGAAAAATTCAAGAAAAACTTAAACAAGGAATCAAGGTAGCAGATGTAGGATGTGGTTATGGAATAAGCACAATAATGATGGCAAGAGCTTTTCCAAATTCTAACTTCATAGGATTTGATTTCCACAAAGAATCAATTGAAAAAGCAAATAATCTTGCAAAACAAGAGAATTTAAACAATCTAAAATTTGAGATATCTTCAGCTTCGGAATTTCCAGGCACTAATTACGATTTCATAACATTCTTTGATTGTCTTCATGATATGGGAGATCCTCAGGGTGCATTGACTCATGTATTAAATGTAATCAATAAAGAGGAAGGAGTTTGTATGATAGTTGAACCATATGCACAAAATAAACTTGAAGATAATATAAATCCAATATCTAAAACATTTTATGCCGCATCTACATTAATATGTGTACCAAATTCATTAGCTTTTAATGGACCAGCTTTAGGTGCACAAGCAGGAGAAGAAAAAATTAGAGATGTTGTAAAGAAAAGTGGTTTTACACATTTTAAAAGAGCTATACATACACCAATAAATATTGTATATGAAATTAAACTATAATTTATTTTAATTCCTTCTTTGAGATAATAATTCATTTAATATGTTTTGAAATCCAGATATATAATGGTAATTTGAGAATTTATTTATATTATTGCTTAGCTTAATTCGCTCTGTCCTTGGCAAATCATTAAAAACATACATTATAATTTCAGCAGCCTGTTCTATTGTATTAAATTGATATTCTTGTGGAACAAATTCTATAAGGCCACCTTCATTTGGAACCACTGGGATTAATCCAGCAGCCATAGCTTCTAATACTGATATGCCAAAATGTTCTCCTATCATTGGATGAAAGTATACTCTGGATTCTCGTATAATAGAAAGAAGCTTATCTAAGCTAGCATTAATTTCAAATGTAATATAGTCAGTCAAACCAAGATCTAGAACCATCTGC
>DASSVK010000142.1:0-13206 GCA_035706205.1 Nitrososphaeraceae archaeon
TATGAATGGATGGAAACACCTGGTCATCCAGGCTCTGATAAAAAACCTCTAATGGCTAGAGAAAAAGATTGTATTTTCTGTCTGGCATGTGAAAATGTTTGTCCACCTCAAGCTATCAAAATATATCAAAAAGAAAGCTAACAGTATTTTTTTAATAATTTAATCATGTTGAAAAAACCGATTGAAAAAGTTAAATCTTGTAGCTACTGGCGGAACTTTTGATTATATTCATATTGGCCATCTAAAGTTACTTTCAGCTGCGTTTAATATAGGTAATCATTTAATCATTGGACTAACTAGTGATGATTTTGTAAAAAGATTTAAGCCTACCTCAAACATAAAAAACAGTTATGAAACTAGGTATCAGAATTTAAAAGAAAAGATTTTACAGAATTTTAATGACGTTAATTATACTATAATAAAATTAGAAGATGAATTTGGTCCAGTTATTTCTTCATCAGAGATTCAAGCTATAGTAGTAAGTGAAGAAACTTTGGTGAAAGTTCAAAAGCTCAATGATATAAGAATTACTAAATGTCTGAATCCATTGAATGTAATAGTAGTTGAAATCGCAAAATCAGAAGACGGACTACCTATATCATCAACCAGAATACGAAATGGTGAAATTGATGATAAAGGAACAATTTTAAGAAAATGATAAAAAGAACAATTTTTTTTTATTAAAAAGATTTTATTTAATTAAATCATTTAAGATTAATGTATTTTGATAATCCCGTTAATTTAGCAGCTGCTAAAATCGATAAAAGTATTCAAATTTTAAGAACAGGGCTCGAACCTGAAGTATTAGCATATTGGTATAAACAAATTGAGTGTCAATCAATTGAAAAAGTTGAACAAGAATTGAAAGATAAAATTTCTTTTGAGCAACATAGAATCTTATGGATGAAATTCAAAATCAATATATCAATACGTGCAATTCCAATTGTTTTAGAAACAATCGAAAACAATATTTCATTAATGGAGTATTCTACAGGATTATATTTTAGAAAAATTCAAAGTATTTTACTTAAACAACTTAATGATTCAACTGTCATTAAAGTTAATCAAAACAAAAATAAAAAAAATACTAAAACTAAAAAAGAAAAGACTTTTAATAATAGAATTAAAAAAAAGGGATTTAAATCAGAGGAATAATTTGCTTTGTTTAAAATTTAAAAGAAAATCATTTCAGTTATTATTTTGATTATATTCTCATTGGAATTTAAATTTTCTACTTTGACAAATCTTCTTTTACCACTTTTTATTTCTTTAATTAATAAAAAAAGGAAGTTAGCATTATCTTTATCCTTTAAAGTAATACTATGAGAAGATTTATCTTTTAATCTTACTATTATTTCATTGTCAATTACATTTTCCGCATCCAATACAAATATTGAATCATCTTTATGAATTGAAAATAAACTTATGAGTTTTTCTTTTTCATATTTATCTGAACAAATAATATTGTCTAATTTTCTACTAATAGTCATTTTTAGTCAAACATGTATTCTTTTACTTTGTCTTTAGCTTTTTCTCTCTTAGTTTTAAATTCTATTACAAAATCACGTGTATCCTTAGCAAGATCACTTTTACATTCTCCACAAAGTAAGTTTCCACTTTTGCATTTAATATATCTTTCAAATGATTCTTTCTCATTATCAAAAAAATATTTAAGATACCAATATACTGGACATATATCAGCATTTGCTCCTAATTTTTTTTGTAATGAAATTGTGGGCTGTCCTCCTGTAAAAGCTGATAGTACTTTTTTTTCAACTATTTCTGGTTCATCAGTTGTTAAGATTGCAGTTTCGGGTTTGGAAGAAGACATTTTATATAACCTTGATAAACTAGGTAAAAATTTACTATGTATTTGAGCAGGTTTGTAAAATCCTAATTTTTCTGCTATATCTCTTGTAATCCTCCAATATGGATCTTGATCTATTGCAGCTGGAATAAGAACTGGTGTTGGCACTTTTTCAATTAATGATGGAAGAAAACAAGGAGCAGCTTGTATTGGAGGAAAACCAATCATACCTATATTGGTTGTATTTGTAAAACCAAAAACTGCCTTTGCAGTAGAAAAAGTTATTTTTCTTGCAATCTCTGTAGCAATTGGATATAAATGATTAATATGTTTTGTGTCTACAATAATTTTAGTTATTTTAGGATTAAAACCTATTGCTATAATATCCAATATATTTTCATATGTATAATTAGAAATAGTTTCTTTTGTAATTCCCACATTATAAAGAAATTTTTCATCATCTGTTATTTGAAATAATAATTTTGATCCAAATTTATCTTGCATATATTTTGTAAACAACCATGGTAGAATATGCCCAATATGAATAAAACCTGATGGTCCTCTACCTGTATAGAGATAAAATGGTTCTCCATTTTCATACTTATTTAATATCCAATCTAAATCTCTATGAGAAAAAAAGTATTGTGATTTAATAAGTGGATGAACTTCTCCAGTTAATTTTTTAATTTTATCTATTATTCCTTGTGATAAAGATTGTGTTCCAAATTTCTCCATTAATTTAACATAATTTTTATCCTCTAAATCACCTTGGACTTCCCACGGTGTAACAAGAATATCATTTTTATCATCAGTATTATTATCATTATCCATATCAATATCACTATTCCTAGAATGACTTGCCATTTTCTTAATTAGGGAAATTACAAACGTTTAAAGGTTTAAAAATATTTTTTATTAAAGTTAATTGGAAAAACCTCAAATCAATACTGAAGAATTACATCCAATAGAAACAAAAATTTTAGATGCAATAGATACTTTTACTGAAAATTCATTAACGACTTTAATCGAGAAGACTAATCTCACTATTGATCAAATAAGAAGAGGATTACAATGGTTAAAATTTAAAAATATAATAGAATACTCAAAACCTGCGAATTTACTAACAATAGATATATCAGGAAAGAGTTCTATAGATCATGGACTTCCAGAAAGGAGATTAGTCAATGCTGTAAAAGAAGGAAATACAACTATTGCAAAAATATTGGAAAATAAGATCTTGATGCAAAGTGAAATTAATATAGCAATTTCTAAGGCACGTTCCAATAAATGGATAGAATTAACAAATACAGAAAATACAGAATTGACTTTTAAATTAACTGACAATGCTAAAGTTGAAAGTGAGGAAGAATTGCTGTTAAAAAAAATTTTTTTAGAAAAAAAGGTAAAAGAAGCAGATTTATCTAATTCTGAATTAGCTGTTCTTAAAGTATTATTAAAACGACCAAAATTTATTAGTATTAAAAAGGATGAAGAAAAAGTAAGCCTTACAGATTTAGGGAAGAGTATTAGAAATGAATTACTAACTAAAAAGAAAACACAAAATGAAAAATTAGTTACTTCATTACTTTCTGAACATTTAATATCAGGAATATGGAAGAACATTAAATTTCGCTCAATTGATCTTGAAGCTGAAGTACCAATGGCAGCTCCAGGTAGAACACACCCTTTAACAGATTTAATGAATGAAATTCGAGAAGCTTTCACAAGTCTTGGATTTGTGGAAATTGAAGGAGATTATGTACAATCTGCTTTTTGGAATTTCGATGCTCTTTTTACTCCACAAGATCACGCGGCGAGGGATATGCAAGATACCTTTTATTTAACACATAAAATAATCCCAAAACTTACAAATAACAAATTGGTAAAAAATGTTGCTGATGCTCATTTAAAAGGTTGGAAATATTCTTGGGATATCAAAAAAGCAAAAAAATTGGTTTTAAGGACACATACTACACCAGTAACTTTGAAATATTTAGCTGAAAATAAACCAAATGAAGCAAGAATTTTCACAATAGGACGTGTTTTCAGAAATGAAAAAGTTTCATATAAACATTTAGTAGAATTTAATCAAATTGAGGGAATATTTACTGGAAAGAATATAACTTTGAGAGACTTGATGGGTATTCAAACAGAATTCTATAAAAAGATGGGAATAAAAAAAATAAAATTTTGGCCGACTTATTTTCCCTATACAGAACCATCTTTACAATCAATGATTTATAATGATGATTTAAATAAGTGGATTGAACTTTTTGGAATGGGAATATTTAGGCCGGAGGTGGTAGAACCTCTTGGTATAAGAAACCTTGTTTTAGCATGGGGAGGTGGAATTGAAAGAATAGCTATGCTAAAGTACAGACTATCAGACGTAAGAGAATTATATGCTAATAAAATTGGATGGTTACGGAGCTTAAATAAATGCCAGTAGTAAATATTTTAAAGTCACGTATCAAAAAATCGTTCCCAAATGATTCAATAGAAAAGTTATTAGAAAGACTTCCTTTCCTTGGATTAGATATTGAAGGAATAGATAAAGAAAAGATAAGAGTAGAATATAATCCTAACCGTCCAGATTTTTCTAATGATACTGGGATTTTTCGATCCTTAAAGGGATTGCTAAATGAGACAATTGGATTACCTATATTCAAATTTTCCTTCAACAAATCTTATAAAATAATAGTAGATCAAGATGTAAAACAAATAAGACCTATAATATTGTTTTTTGTTGCTTCCCAAAATAAGAATATAAACGGCTTCCTGTTGGATCAGTTAATTTCAATTCAAGAAGATCTTCATAATGGGATCGCTCGAGGTAGAAAAAAAGCTTCTATAGGCATTCACGATCTTGATACTATAAAATTTCCATTATTTTATTCTGCCAAATCTTCAAAAGAGTCATTTATACCATTGGACCAAAATTTCCCTATTACATTCAAAGAAATATTATCTATTACTGATGTTGGTAAAAAATACAGTAATCTATTAAATAAGTATACAAAATATCCAGCATTAATTGATAATAATAATCAAATAATATCATTTCCTCCAATTATAAATAGTAACAATACAAAAGTTACAAAGAAAAGTAAAAACTTACTTATCGAGATAACAGGCACAAATTTAGAAACATGTAAGAGCATATTAGCAATATTTGCTTATTATTTATATGAAGAAGGATTTAAAATCAATTCTGGAATTGTACATGATGAAAATTCAGGATTTTCTACATTAAAAATTCTTAAAGATAATGAAGTATTGGTTGATAAAGATCTTATCGATAAATATTTGGGTTTAGACTTAACTTTTAAAGAGATTGTCGAGAGTTTACATAGATCTAGAATCGGAGCATCAATAACAAATAATAAAAAAATTAAATGTTTAGTTCCTTCTTATAGAAACGACATTATTCATCCAACAGATATTGTAGAAGAGATTGCAATAGGATATGGGATAGATAATTTGAAATCAACTATCCCTTCATTTCAAGTTTCTCCAGGAATAAAAAATGTTGATTTCAATATATATGATAGATTAAGAGAAACGTTAATTGGATTAGGATTTTTAGAAATGGTTAATTTTACCTTGATAGATTATACTCTTTCTACAATATTTAATTTGGATGAAAATGAACTATTAGAAAAAACAAAAGTAAATGAGAGTAAAAGTAAAGAGCATGAATTTCTTAGACCAAATATAATCTCCTCGTTGATGGATAATCTTTCACATAATATTCATGAGGAATATCCTCAAAAAGTATTTGAAATAGGGAAAACATTTAGCTTTAAAAACACAATTGTTGAAAAATGGAGTTTAGGTGTTCTGATTGCCTCTAACAATACTAACTATACAGAAATTAAATCAATATTACAATCTATTTTTAAATTGAATTTTGGAGAACAATTTACAACAAAAAAAAATGATAGAGACTTATTTATTAAAGGTAGATCTGCTGATATATTCTTTAAAGATACAATAATAGGCGTTGTTGGTGAAATTTCTCCTGAATATATTACTAAATTTAATTTACGGCTTCCTTTGTCTATGTTTGAATTAAATTTATCGAACCTTTTGAAAATTTTGAAATTAAGATAAGTTAATTAGTATATTTCAATGTTTCTCTTTAATTACAATTACCAGACAGTCAGGCTGAAAAATTGAGTGTAATTAATTTTTATTCATAGTATATTATTCTTTTCTTGTAATAGTTGTGTATTTTTTATTTGATTACTTGACAAAGAGTATATATATGTTATAATCTCTAGCTTAAAGAAAATAACAGAAAAGGAGTAGCAAAATCATTTTATAATAGATTATACATATGTCATAATTGCCTAATATTCACTTAGGAGGATTAACTTATCCTACTATTAATTAAGATGGATATTTGGCACCCCGTTATAGAGAGTGCACTAGGAGAAATACACAGGATGTGTGTATGGCTATCAATGAATAGATGTGAGTCAGAGGCGGGGGACAATAACTATAAAAGAATAGCAGATACAATTTCCTCACTAAAAAATAAGATTTTATTTTAAGGATTTGTAAAATTTTTATTGAAAAATATCTTTACTGTGTTAAATCTATTATACTTTTTCGAATAATATACTTCGCTTCATTAGAAATATTGTATCTTTCTAGTATTGCTGTTGGATCTTTAATAAGAGAATTTCGGAATTCTGCTTCGCTTGCAGCCTTGAGCAGAATTTCACTAATAATCTCTGCTTCTTTCTGACGCGAAATCAAAGTAAATAGAAAATAGATGAAGTAATATATAAGTTTATATAAAATCAGTAACCTTGATAAGACTTTCAAAAATAGGTTTTTTAATTGATCTTTCGGAATCAAAAGAAATGGACAATGAATGGAACCTCGAGAATTATTCCAGTAGAAAAAACTCTATTACATGTTTCGGAAATAGCTAAAAAAATAGGGCTTACCAGAATTGCTGATATAACTTATATGGATAAGTTATATATCCCAAATTATTCTTCAGTTTTACCTGGAACAGAAGATTATATATGGGTATATAGCGGAAAGGGTCCAACAAAACAGCATGCAAAGGCAAGTGCAATTATGGAAAGCATAGAACGATATTCATCCTTACCAACATCTTATACTAAAAAATTTGTTAATGGAACATATAATCAATTAAAACATTCATATAATATTCTTCATCCTTACGAAGTAATAGAACCTCTTTCTTTTGATTTTCAAGATGATATGTTTATGGATTATGTTAATGGTTTTGATATAATTAATAGTGAGAATATTTTGGTTCCTGCTGGATTAGCATTATTTCGTTATAATCCTCATTCGCCTTCTATCAATCCTTTTGCATTCCATCATACAAATGGTTTAGCATCAGGAAATGTTTTGGAGGAAGCAGTTTGTCATGCATTGTCTGAAGTAATTGAAAGAGATGCAATAAGTTTGGCTCAATTGCGTGCAAGTGCAATTCCATTCCATATCTTGTCAAACGTATTTAATAATTTACAAAGACAAGGATATCCATTAAAACCATTCTCAAAATATACGTTTCAAGATGATTATACTATATTTCCCGATGTTTTGATTTCTCACATAGATTTTAATCCAGTAATAGAATTGATAAAAAAGTTTGAAAAATTTAATATTAAATTGATCATTAAAGATGTTACTACAAATATTAAAATCCCTACTTTTAATGTTGCTTGTGTAGAATGGATATCCCATGATTATGGTTATTTGGCCGAAGGACATGGTACCCATCCAGATAAAAGAATTGCATTATTAAGAGCTATAACTGAAGTTTCTCAAACAAGAGTAGCAAATATTCATGGGGCGAGAGATGACCTTCGAAAAATAAAATATAATGATAATAATACTGATGATAAAAATGCATGGCAATTTATGGCTTCGAAAAAGACAATTAATTTTTCTGAGATACTCACGTATCAAAATGAGGATATTTTAGAAGATATTAATATCATTATCAAATATCTTAAAGAAGCAGGATTGAAGAAGGCTATAGTAGTAGATTTAACAAATCCAAATATAAAAATTCCCGTAGTGAGAGCTATAATTCCTGGTTTAGAGACATTTATGATATCCAAATCTATTATGGGTTGGAGAGCAAGGAGATTTTATAAATGAATTTACCGATTGTGTTTTTAGGACCATCTTTAAAATTAGACAAAGCAAAAAAAATTATCAATGCAGAATTTAAGCCTCCTGCAAAAAAAGGCGACTTTATAAAATTAAGCCTAACGTCTGAAACTCGAAAAGTCGTTCTAATAGATGGAGTTTTTCTTCAGGATTATCCTCCAACACCTATAGAAGTATTTCAAGTTATCTCTAAAAGCAATTTCAAGGTTTATGGTTCATCTAGTATTGGAGCATTACGTGCTGTAGAATTAGAGAAATTTGGAATGAAGGGAATTGGAAAAATTTTCGAATTATATAAAAAAGATATTATAAATTCAGATGATGAAATCGCAGTAACCTTTGATTCTGATTATAATCTTCTTTCTGAAGCAATGATAGATATCAGATATAATATATTTTTGGCTTGGAAACATCAAATAATTGATAAAGAAACAAAGCAAATTTTGACAAAGTTAGCAAAAAGGATCTACTTCCCTTACCGTAGTTATGATAATATTATTGAGAAATCTTTAGATCTTTTTCCCTCTCAAAGAAAATTTATTCTGAAATTTAAGGAATATATTTTGAGTAATAGAGTAAGCCTCAAAGAGATAGATGCTCTGACAACACTAAAATATATCTCTTCTTTAACAGGAAAAATACATGAATAAGTTTTGATTTTTAACTTTACAATAATAATTCCCCTAAACTGTTTTATATCGATTCATAAAATGTATATCATGGCTGAAAATTCCTTTAAAACGAATTCACAATATAAATTGAGATGTAAGAAAATTTTAGAAATTTCACCAAAAATTCGTTATGCTGGTATAACAAATAAATTTGGAAGAACTATTGCAGGTCAGCTCAGAATTGGTATCGTTCCTTTATTAAAACCTGAAGAGATGAAAAATGAATTATTTGTTCATTCTATGATATATAATATTAGAAGAAGCTATGAAAATTCAGTTGGAGGTACACAATTTATTATGATTGCAAGTTCAAATGTTGATATTGTTAGTTTTCATATTAAAGATTTTATATATTATATTACTCTAGAGAAGAACATAGAGAAAAATGAAATATACTCATTAATAGAAAAAGCTCAAAGTGTTGCACAATCGAACTAACTAACTAATTATTTTTTATAAATTTTTTTAAAGAATAATTACTAAGTTAGGGCTTTTAATTTTCCCCTCATTTCCTTGTCTTTGTAAATTGTTGGATGTGATGGATCTGCTAAAATAACCTCATACCATAAATGTTTACCATCTTTGTATAGAAAATATGACCCAATTATTTCCATATTTGGATACTTTTCATTTACTCTTCTTTCTGCTACTAACCTCATATTTGTTGCTTGTTTAATTCTAATGACACCGCTATGTTTAGGTCTACGCCCAGCTACTGGTCTCTGCTTTCTCATACCACCTCTGCCTACTCTGGCTCTAATAACTACAATCCCCTGTTTGGCTTTATAGCCTAATTTTCTTGCTCTATCTAGTCGACTAGGTTTATTTATTCTATGAATTGCCAATTCCTTTCTCCAACCAATAGCTCGAGATTTTAATTCATCGCTATTAGTCTTCCACATTGTAATCCAAGTTTTCGCCATCTGTTTGTACATTTTAAAATATAAACAGATGCTTTCAAAAGACTATATAAAAATTTCCTTTAAAAAAAGGTTTTGTTAATATTATCTTTGTTCAAAATTAAGATGGGACATGTTTAATTTGAATGATAAATTCTATTTCTATAGTGCTATTTAATGGAAGACTTGTAACTCCTATTGCTACACGTGAATGTTTTCCTTTTTTATCAAATAATTTTTCCAAAAGGTTTGACGCTGGATTAATAACCTGTGGATGATCTTTAAATAACTCTACTGAATTTATATAGGCAGAAATTTTTACTATTTGTTTAATTTTATCAAGACTTCCAAGATAGTCCTTTAATAAAGAAAGTGCATTTAGAGTACACAGTATTGCTGCATCTTGACCTTTTTCAATAGTTGTATCAAATCCTATTTTTCCTTTATATTTGACTATGGGAGGGTCTGAATTTGTATCAAAAGGAATTTGTCCTGAAATATAGATCAGATCATTTACTTCAATCAATGGTAAATAAGCGCCTGCAGGTTTTGGTGGTGGCGGCAGTTCATAACCTAATGCAAATAACTTTTCTGTAATAGTTATCAATAGAGAACTTAAAGTAAAAGTATTATTAAATGTATTATAACATATTAACATAAATAATAAAAAAAATTATTGATTTTTATATGTATAAAAAATTGTTAATATCATTAGCTGTAGCCTCAATAACTACCTATTTGGTTTATATTGGCCTAATCGATTCATTGACTCGATCTTCTGTTAATTATACCTCTATTTCTAATGATACAGCAATTTCTCTTATTGTTAAACAAGATAATTTAACATCTGAACATATTGATAAAGTACTTTCAAAATATGTATATGTAAAAGGAAATGGTGAAATATATGATTCTAAAAAGGATACAAATTTTATAGGCAATTATATAGGAAAAACTTCTCCAACGGTAACAACTGGAAATCATTTTGGATGGGAAATTTATTTTCCGATAATAAATAAAACCTATTACATTGATCATTTAACAGGAGAAACTATTTCAAAAAAGTAGAATAAAGATTTTATTTATATTCTAAATATCAGAGAATAATTTTTTCATTTGTAAAGTAATAATTATATTTGTATTTAAAAAAATTTTATCTGTGCATGTACAAGGAAATATTTTAATCTGTGATCCAATTTCATCTGTTGGAATAACCATTTTAAAAAAAGCCGGTCTTAATGTTATAGATAAACCATCAATAACTAAATCAGAATTAATTTCAGAAGTAGAAAAGTACGATGTAATTGTCGTAAGAAGTCGAACCAAAATTACTCGTGAAATTATTTCAAGAGCAAAAAATACTAAAATAATAGCATGGGTTGGAGTCGGATTAGACAATATTGATATTGAATCTGCTAAAGAATTCCATATTGAAGTGATTAATTCTCCAGAATCTGCAATCAATGCTGTTGCAGAATTAGTTATTGGTTTAATGCTTTCCATGTCTAGAAGTTTAATTTTGGCAGATAAAGAAATGAAAAAAGGAAATTGGATAAAGAAGGAACTAAATGGTATTGAATTAAAGGGAAAGTATTTAGGAATTGTAGGAGTAGGCAATATAGGTAGAAACTTAGCAAGAATTGCTAAAGCTCTACGTATGAATATTATAGGTTATGATATTTATCCAATCAAACGTGATTTTATAAATGAAGTTGGAATGATTACAACAGACTTTAATACATTGATAGCGAGTTCAGATTTTATCTCCTGCCATGTTCCAGCAACTCCAGAGACGAATCATATGTTCAATGAATCTACCTTTTCAAAAATGAAGCCTACTGCCTTTTTTATAAATGCATCAAGGGGGGAAATAGTGGATGAAAATTCACTATATGATGCTCTAATAACAAAGAAAATTGCTGGAGCAGCATTGGATGTCTTTGAAAAAGAACCACCAAATAATAAAAAATTGATTGAATTATCAAATGTAATTTGCACTCCTCATATTGGCTCTCAAACTAAAGAATCTCAAGATTTAGCTTCAAATGTAATAGCAGAGAAAATTATCCAAAAGTTATTAGAACAAAATAGTTAGTTGTTAAACCCTAAATTGTATGGACCGGGTGGGATTTGAACCCACGACCACCTACGTTTCCTCTGTCTTGGTGGCATGCAAGGCAGGTATTCTACCAGGCTAAACTACCGGCCCTTTACTCAAAACCTAAAGTTCTTATAATTTAAATGTTTAATTAATTTTTTTGGCTATATTCAAAGTTTCATAATGATTCGATCTATTAACCAGATTTAATAATAATATGAAGAAAAAGATCATGTGAAAAATTAAGAAGTATTGCAATTTCTGTTTAGAATATTTATTATGGACACATAAAAATAATTTTTTTTTAAAAGTAGGAAGATAGAAATTTTGGAAAAATTTAAAAATTTTCTCTACCTTGAATTTATGTAAGATTTATAATGAAGAGTAGAACATAAAATTAAAAGCAATACTAGAGTATTATTTAAGTAAAGCATAACCCAAACCTTTTAGTTATTAAAAGAAAATAAATATATAGATAGTATTTTTTTATAGTAAAATTGAAAGAAGTAATAATAGATAACTTGACATATCTTGCGATGAATTTACTCTGAATCAATTTTTATTGTATTGTGATTGAGAATACATTAATTACGTAATGTCTTTATAAATGCATAAAAAATAGCCAGGTTTTATTCATGATATATGTAAATATTTACAAAAATAACAGAATTATTATCTTTATACAAAAAATTATATTTTTGATGGTAGAATACAAAAAACGAAACCCTTTTAGGTTTTTAACATTGTAATAAAATTATGTCTGTTTTCTTAAAAGATAGAGTTTGGGTAATGCTTTCTGAAATTTCGAAACGTGGTGTATATCCTCTTCATGGTTATAAATTAGGGATATTTAGATTGCCGGTAAATTTGACAGAAGAAACGACAATTAATAATATCTATAATGAATTAAAGAAAACAAGTTTTAAACTTGATAGATATGCTGATCGTATTTATGTCACTCATTCTTGGAGAGAAGAAGATAAAGATGACTTTACAGGTAAAATATTATCAATCTCACTTGATATAACTGTTGAAATTGTAACAGGAGAAGTTATTGATCTAATTTATCAAGTTAAACCTATTGAAAGGTTTGGCGATCCGTATTGGATAAAAAACTATAGACAAAAAGCAGATTTGAAGGCAAAAATGGTGATTGATACGATATTACGAAATACATCGATTGGAGATAAACTGATTGCTCACTATCAAAAAATAGAAAAACTATCTCTTGAAAAAGCTATTAATAAACTCATAGAATTAACTCCTTTGGCCGTTAATCCTATAACTAGAAATGTAAATCCTCCTCCTCCTCCAGCAGCTGCATCAATCACCTCTCAAGAAATATCTTCTACTTCGCCTAGACCTTCTGTTACTCCGCCACTAACAGCTCAGACGATACCAAATATCCCTTCTGGCAGTCCTAATACAACTATTTCTCTTACTGGCAGTGGAACTGATCATTCCAAAGCCGAAGGCCCTATTGATACTACCTTTAAAACCAAAAGACAAAAAGCAGGAACATTCAAAGGTATTAGTGTCTGGGGACCTGTTGATCCTCCAGGACAA
>DASSVK010000143.1:0-8329 GCA_035706205.1 Nitrososphaeraceae archaeon
ACAATAGATAAAAACATACAAGATTATACAGTTAATTCAACAAATTTCGTAAATGAACTTATTTCAGGTGGTATAGAAAATTTCAATAGATTAATAGAACTCACACAAAGATATTACAACGATATTGTGCAAAATAATTTCAATTATGCACGAAAAATAGAAAGATCATACAATAATAGACAATAAATAAAAACATAAAAATTAAAAATCTTTTTTTCTTTTTACTTATTTAATTACAATATTTTTATTTATTTTTTTATACAAATTAATTAATCTATTACTTCTGCTAGTGATATTATAAGTGTACAAGTAGTTACATTATATATGTTCATGCAAAAAATAAATCGATGATGATGATTTTATTATTTATTAATTACGAATCTCCTTTTACCTTTGCTAAATTTTATCGAAGACCAAATCAAAAAAGAACAGAGAGAACCATATCAGCATCTAATAATACCAATCAAACAAATCCTATAGTATATTCACAACAATCCATATTATAAATTAGATATAAAAAACTATTTTCTTAATTCAATATTTTTATTTATTTTTTTATACAAATTGATTAATCTATTACTGTTCTAACAATGATATTCATTTATATATATAGATCAAATCTTACTAAAAAATTAAGTATTAAATAGTATGAAAATAAGATGTTTTTACACTTACATAATCGATTTCGCTAACTGCGTTGATAACCAATAAAGACCTATCCGCCAACACAAAGACAAAGACACACAAACCTTCGTCATAGCCTTCTAATTTGCTCCTAACCAATAATAGAGGGCTATGGCTTTCAACTATTAACCACTCAATTGTTTCAAAATGGATTACATTGAGATCCGTTAAATCCCTCGGGGCCCGAGGTATAGATCCCTCTATATATACTATGTAATCTATTAATTATTACGGCAAAGAGGATTAATCACAGTACCATTAATGGAAATTATCGAAAATCAATAATAAAAGAATCTCATCTTCACTTATCTTTACCATCACATTCATCCATTTCATCATTATCATCATTATCATCATCGCAATTACCAAAAATAGCAATCTGGAAAGATGAAAGATTAGAATATCTAGATATTCCAAATGGGTTAGTTGAATTATTACAGACCAATGGTTTTACAATTGAAATGATATTAGAGAGTGAACCTTCACAAATCGCAGAGAAATTGGGAATAGATGAATACGTTGCACAAATAATATTTGAAGAGACCAAAAAAAATAATTAAAATAGTTTTATTAATAAATCATATCTAGAAAATTAAGAATTACTATTACTATTATTACTTTAACCAATAAATTATATCAAATTACTAAATAATTTATTGAATATATGTTAATAACTAGTAGCAGAACCGAATCACAAACCTACTACAATAGCGGCAGCAGTCATAGCCTAATTATCATTCATTGGGCAGTTGTACTCATATTATAGGCTATGGCTTTTTAATATCTGTGAAGAAAAAGAATTTTGTTAATTAACAAAGTTAATCAAATAATAAATAATTACTAGGTTGAAAAATACTTACAAAGGAAATAAGGCATAATCTAATGTCATGCCTACTACTGCTACTATTTCTGTTTGTCATTCTTTTAAAGGCGTAGTAGGCTATGGCTTGTTTTTAGTGATTCTCATTATTAAAATTCTTATTATTGGAACAAATTAGAGTTTGTTATCATATGCTATAGATTTTGATATTATTATTAGTTTCTGTTAGTAGAAATACTATAATGATATTATAAATCAACTACAATAATAATCAGAATTTCTCTTTTTCTTTCTTAATTAAAGGAATAATTTTTTCTAATATTATTTTATCAAAATATTTTTCTTCAAAATCCATAGTTAAAAGCAAATAATGATTTTCATTGATTGGAATTGTAAAGCGACTTAGGCTTTGATATCTTCCGTATGAATAAGTTAGTTTTCCTATTTTTGGCTCAAATTTAGTTCTTGTTTTATGTCTAGTTATTGTATTGATTGCATATTCTTGAGTTTCTTCTTTACTTAGTAATGGTTTTAGTTCCTCTCTATATTGTTCATTTATAATTATACCATCCTGATCTATAAGACCGACCCATCGTATAGATTTATGAGAATCTAGTATATTTTTAGTAAAAGTAGAGAGAAAACTATTATCATCATTAGTATTTGTTGCTGCTGACGACATGTGTATATTATCTATTAATTCATATTGTAATAAAAATAACTTATTTCTTACTAAAATTACTTAATTCTACTAGCAATAATAATATTAAATTTCTCCTTGACTTCGTACCTTCTGTAAGTTCAAAATATGTAATCAATACAATAATATCAAATTATTTGCAACAATATGAGATTGAGAATGAGAAACTTTACCAATTGTCTACAAGTATTAAAAGGTGTATGTTACAAACTACTAAAACTTTAATACTATACTAAATAATTCTGACAATTATGAAGAATTTATTTAATATATTTGTGAGCATAACTCTATCTTTGATTCTATTAAGTAGTGCTGGTGGTATAGTATTACAACAACAACAAGTCAATGCACAAAATGTAGAAGAAAGCCAAACTTCTACTACTACTGGAGAAGATAAAATCTATATTTTGGTATTTGGTCACAGAACAGTAGGAAATATAGATAATTCTACCAAGATCGTATCTGCAATTGTAGGCAATAATTCAGTTAAAATAGAAGAAGAATTTTTAGAAGAACTAAGTTTGGCACCATCTCAACAATTAGAACAGCAAATTGAAAAGATAGTTAATGATGGTATAAATGGAACCCAATGTGATGCTTCCTTAACAACTCAGCAAGGGGAAACTGTTAATGTTGATTGTATTTCATCTGGAAATAACATAATCTGGTATATTTATTCAGCCAAATAAAAAAATTATAATACCTTTTTTTTATTTTTTTGATTCTTGTCAGATAAATTGTCTTGTTTCACTTAAAACTAATAGTCGATCAGATAAGAGATGAGCCAATGCATCATCTACTTTTACCTTATCATTCTCTCTTTACAATGTCCTTTTCATTATATTCCTCTCTAATCAAATATGGTGTAGAAGCCTTAAAAACTGCATATACATAATCGCCTGTAACAATTCTTAGATCTTCAGAAGCAGATCTAGTTATTCTTGAAACCAGATTCATATTGCCAGATTTTAGATATACGTCAATCATGTTATCTGCCTTAACCATATCTATTATCTCGGCAAAAACTATATTTCGTGCACTAGTTTTTATTTTTTCCTTGCATAGTAAAATATCTTCACGTTTGACTATAACTCCAATTTTAGATTTAGGTATGAAACTTCCAACAGTATATAATATATTCACATCTACTTTAAATTCAGTTAGATCATTTTCACATTTAATTACTTCTCCGGTTAAATAATTACCTGCAGATATTATCTTGTCAAAAAATGGTGATGATGATGATCTAGTATTCACATTAAGTATTTCTTCAAGTGTCCCAATTTCTTCTATTTTTCCTTTATCTAAAAATGCGATTGAATCTGCTAATGCATAAATATCTTCCTCAAAATGAGTTACATAAATAGTTGGAATTTGTTGTTTTCTTAATATGCGTCTCAATTCTATCCTCAATTTATCTCTTGCTAACAGATCGATATGAGAAAGAGGTTCATCTAGCAATATTAAATTTGGATTTAATACAAGTATTCTTGCTAAAGAAATTTTTTGTTTTTCTCCTCCACTAAGATGATCTATTCGTCTATTTAGTAAATGATCAATATCTAAGTCATCAATAATTTTTTTTATAGTGGCATTCTTTTCTTCAGATTCTCGCTCCTTTCTTCTTAATCCAAAAAGAATGTTATTATATACATTCAAGTGAGGAAACAATAATGGATCTTGAAAAACATATCCAACTTTTCTTTGCTCTATAGGTTTATTGGTGATTTCTCTACCATTTAAGATAATTTTACCATTGTCAGGTCTTAAAATTCCAGCGATCAAGTTAATGAGAGTAGTCTTTCCACTTCCTGTAGGACCTAATATAACCATCACATCCTTATTATTTACAGTAAGATTTAGAGGTCCCAATCGAAATTTTCCAAAGTTTTTTGTAACATTAATTATTTCTAACACCAATTAGTAAGTTATCACCAGCCAAATTTCAGAACTTGTTGCCTTCTTATTAGTACAAATATTGTTAAAGCAACAAGTGCTATTACAATGACCAAGATAATTCCTGCAACAGAATTTCTTATTCCACCAATAGCACTATCTTCAAAGATTTGAATAGATATAGTATGTGGATTGTATGCCATCATAATTGTAGCACCCAATTCTCCAATAGATCTAATCCATGCCATTAACAACCCAATGAGTATTCCAATCTTGGCTAATGGAAGAGATATACTTAAAAAAACTTGCCATCTCTTTTTTCCTAAGGTCCTTGCAACTGTCTCATATCTTTCAGGTATGGCTTCAAAAGCAGCCTGAGTAGGAAGAATAAGAAAAGGTGAAGCAACATAAGTTTGGGCTATAACGATTCCAATAACTGATTGTGTAAAATCTACTGGAATCAGTTTTCCAAGAAATGAATATGGACCAAAGGCACCTAAAAGTATTGTTCCACTGGCAAGTGGAGGTAGAACTAGTGGAAGTATAACAATCATGCGAATTAGAAATTTAGCCTTGAATTGAAATCTTGCCAAAACAAACGCCAAGGGAATTCCAAATATTGAAATTAGTATAGTTGAAATAGTCGCAGTAGTTAAACTCAATATAACAGAATCTAGTATTTCAGTTCTTTTCAATGATTCTACCAAACTCATAGGTTCTATTACAAAGATTAATCCAAAAAATGGGTAGATTATATATAATACAAGAATTGTTACTAGAATTGAAAAGAGAATATTAAATCCAGATATATTTTGTTTTCCTAAATAAAAGTTAACTATATCCTACTCACCATTACTATCCTTATGAAATATTATTTATGTTCCGGAAAAAAAAGAAATTTCTGGTTTCAGTTTATAGTAGTCTCCTTGTAAAATTGATTTGATAGGACTTAGTCCATTTTGTTCTAAAATTTTCTTTCCATTCTCTGATAACAAAAATTTAATAAAAGAGATGGCGCCTTCTATATTTTCAACAGTAGTTGGTATAGCAAATGAAAAAAATATTGAATTACCATAAATAGTTTCACCTGTTTCCAGTTTATAAGATATTTTATTGTAATAATTTGTATAATTGGGATCACTTAAATTAATTTGATCTGGAAGTGTAATATATGGAAGTCCTTTTGCTATTGCCTCATGTTTATAAGCAGCAGTTGCATCAATTTGTCCAGAATCCAGAATAGACTTTAAGATTTCTTCAGGAAAAATCTGTTTCTTGTTTCTATCTTCACCTAAAATATTATCTTTAATCGTGGAATCATTGTAGTAAATATTTGCTAATTTTGCAGCAATGACTGTATAATATCCTTTAGGATCTAATTCAGGATCAGTTCTTCCAAATTTTAATCCTTCTTTCTCAAGAACTTTATACCATGGTATCTCACCATTGCTAGCCTTAGCCAGATCTGAAGCAAATGGACTTTGTGGATTATACGCAATTACAAGTTCAGCAGATGCAAATTTAACAAGCCAATTGGCTAATGGAGGATTATGATTCATCAATCTTTCAATAGGAGTTGTATCAGCGCTAACAAATACATCTGGCTTTCTGAATCCATCCAAGATCATATTAGAAATCTGTAAAGACCCCTTTCCCTCTCCTATAAAATTATATCCTGTTAAATTCTGAAATGCTGATTTAATCTCATTTTCAAAAATGTTGATTAGAGACCCTGCATATATTACTGATACATCTTTATTAATTATAGTAGTAATAGTAGCATTTAATTCCTTTACGTTAAATGAAAAAAACAATATAAAAAAGATAGTTGACAAAAAAATTGCAGATAAAATTATAGTTTTTGAATGAATACTAGTTGTTATATTGATAAACATACAAAAATATTCTTGATCCTATGTTATGTATAAGTAAATCTATTTTGATAGCAATTTAATATATCTGATTAACGAAGGCTATAGTTTATATCATTCTTAGAATACTAATAAATGAAATAAATTTTTTAATGGTTTATAGGATAACAATCGTATGATATAATAATTAACTAATTGGCTCAATATAGGCAAATGTCCTAAGACATAGTTGGCTTTTCTCCTTCATGATATTCATTATAGAGGATTATGGATTTTATTAATTACAAATATTTTAACAATAAATGGTAGATTAATCAAGCGCCTACATTTATAAGAGGTTCTGTAGTTTTACCCGAAAAAATATTAACACTAGTTTTTGTCATATCTCTTTTTTCTGCTTCAGTAGCATTGCTATTGTCTGGAAGAGAAAGAAAAACGCATCAACAATATGAAAAGATGAAAACAATGAATTTGAGTTTTATCAAGACTACACTAATAACAGGTACGTTAGGAGCGCTGTTAGGCAGTATTTCTGGTCTTGTTGGAATAGGTGGAGGAATATGGCTTTCACCAATCTTGATAATGTCGGGTTTAGCTAATCCAAAAGAAGCAGCTGCTTCTGCTAGTTTATTTATATTAACAAATTCTATAAGCGGATTTTTTGCTCATTCTATAACTAACAACAAAGGTGTTGATTTTGACTTTATAATACCCTTGTCTATTGTTGTTCTTGCTGGTGGTATACTTGGATCTAGATTAGGTGCATTCAGATTTGATCATAATAAAATAATAATAATAATAGGAATTTTAGTTGCGTTAGCAGCCATTAATCTTACCACAAGATTATTCAAGTAACAGATTACACAAAGTCTATGGGATTGCCAGATGCAAAAGAAAATCCAGAAAGTAAATTTACTTGTATATTACTCCCCTTTTCAATATTTGTTATTTTTTCTGGTACTATAACATAACCATTAGCCCTAGTCATAACTGTCATATTTGAAGTTTCTCCAGTAATTGGCTCCGCCTTTATGCTATTATTAGTTTTTGAAATATATAAATGGACATATAATATTTTCACAAATTTTTGAAATTTCCTTCTAGCACTCCAATTATCAGTAATTTGAGCATTTATAATAGCTTTGTTATTATAAGATAATCCAATTAAAGATCTAATTAGTGGCATAGCCAATACAATGAAAGCATTAACAGCTCCTTGGATAGGTCCTGGTAATATAATAATAGGCTTAGATTTTAATACAGCAATTTTGGTTACTCTTCCTCTATCCAATTTAATTCCCTCTGCAAGAATTCCAGGCTCTCCTATAGAATTGATCGATTCTGCAAGTAGATCCTTATGTCCAACAGAAGATCCTCCTATTGTAAGAATGATATCAGTTTGAGATATTGCATTTTTTATCTTACTCTGAATATTTTTAATATTGTCAGATGTTATTCCTAGATCAACAGGAATTCCTCCAGAAGCTTCTACTAATGTAGAAATTATTTGACCGTTAGTATTGAGAATCTTTCCATGAGTAACCTCTTCAATATTATTGGTTAGTTCACTTCCAGTAGGAATTATTGCCACTTTTGGTTTTTTAAATATATTTATTTTTTTAATACCAATTAGGTTTAACAAAGCTATATCTTGAGTTCTAATTAAATGTCCTTTTTTAAACAATAATTTATTTTTAGAAATCTCCTTTCCGGCCGGAGATATAAATGATCTTTTCGGAAATTCAGAAAAAATTTTTACTGATCTATCAATTACATTAAATTGTACAAATTCAGTAGGGATGACCGTATCAGAATTTTTAGGCAAATATCCACCTGTTGGAATTCTGGCAGCTTGCCCTATTTGTAAAGGTTCGATTTTAGTATTTCCAAGTTTGATATCGTTTATTACTTTCAGCATCACTGGTTTCAAATTTGAAGCTCCTCTTATATCATCATAAAAAACAGCAAAACCATCCATATGTGAAGAATCATGTATTGGAATATTGATTGATGAAATAATATTATTATATAAAACTCGACCTAATGACTCTTTAATATTTACTTGTTCAGATCTTGAGTCAACAATAATATTTTTTCTTAATTTGATAAATGCAGTTTGAATGGATAAATATGAATTTGATTCTTTTCTATGCATAAGTACTATCAAAATAAAAAGTAATATAATATGTTCTTTTGATAACAAAGTATTATAGTTTAAATATTCTATTTTTTGAAATCTATCAATTCATCAAGATAGGGTATTATTAATTTTCTATTCTTAAAACCATCTTTTTAACAAACAAGTTCTTTAATAATTAACAAATTAAATCGTAATGATTATAATATACCTTTTTCAAA
>DASSVK010000144.1:0-4228 GCA_035706205.1 Nitrososphaeraceae archaeon
CAAATCAAGAGTACGTAGAACATCTGAAGAAAAACAATCACGATATAGAAAATATTGTCATATACAAACCAATCTGGTTAAACGAACTACGAAGTAAAATTCATTTACTTTTATCCAACCAACAACAACAAAAACAACAAAAAGAAGATAAAGATAAATTATTGATGTTAATATAAATATTCTTCTTTTTGCTGTATTTGATTCTTTATCTGTTATTATCAGTTTTATTTTCATAGTTACATTTTGCCAAGAGAATTTAAATCAATTACAAAACGATATCGTACATCGCTATTTAATATACGCTCGTAAGCTTCATTTACCTTTTGAATTGGAATAAGTTCAATATCACATGTAATATTGTGTTTACTGCAAAAATCAAGCATTTCTTGAGTCTCACTAATTCCGCCAATTAAAGAACCAGCAAGATTGCGGCGAGCACTTATCAAAGAATAGGCATTGACCTGAGTATCTTTTTCTGGAACTCCAACTACTGCCATTGTTCCATCAAGTCTGAGCAGATTCAAATATTGGTTCAAGTTAAGATCAGTTGAAACTGTGTTGATCATAATATCAAAATACCCTTCAAGTTTTTCAAAAGTTTTGGGATCAGATGTTGTATAAAAGTTATCAGCTCCCATTTTCTTTGCATCTTCCTGTTTTTTAAGTGAATGACTTAATACAGTTACTTCTGCTCCAAGCGCATGTGCAATTTTTACACCTATATGTCCCAAGCCACCAAGACCTATTATGGCAACTTTTTTTTCAGGACCTGCTTTCCACTTCATAAGGGGAGAATAAAGGGTTATACCAGCACAAAGAAGAGGAGCTGCCCGTTCTGAAACAAGGTTATCAGGTATACGAAGAATATAGTTTTCATCTACTATAATTTTATTAGAATAGCCTCCTTGAGTAGGAGTTTTGCCATCTTTTTCTATTCCATTATAAGTTGTAAGTACATTACTACAATACTGTTCAAGTCCTTGACTGCAAGCATCACATTTGCGGCAAGAATCAACAAAACAACCTACACCTACTTTATCACCAACCTTGAATCGCGTAACTTGTGAGCCTACCTGTGAAACATTTCCTACAATTTCGTGACCCGGAACCATGGGGTAGGTTGATCGTCCCCATTCATTTTTTACTTGATGGATATCGGTATGACAAATCCCACAATATTGAATATCAATCACTACATCATGATCAAGAATATCCCTTCTTTCAAAAGAAAAAGGTGTTAGGAAAGCTTTGGCTTCCCTTGCTGCGTATCCTATAACTTGAAGCATAGATTCTCTAAAAATAGTTCACAGGTAGTTATGAATTTAACTTATTTTAAAATATATTCAATAGATAGGCTTTCATAGAATGATATAATACTATTTTGCATATAATAATATTATGTTACCCTTCTATAAGAAATAATTTTTAATTATTACGATTAACGATAGAAAAACTTAATTTGTTTAAATAGATCCCAACTACATCTCATACTAGAAGTCCTCAGAACCCTTTTTTTTGACTAATGATATATTATTTTTAACCTTTTTAACAAAGTATTTGAGTTAAGAAATTTTGAATTGATTAATTACCATCCTGCTATATCTTTTTGACCAATAACTTTGGTTGGTTTTATTTTTATAAGGAGTTCACCTTCTGAACTATTTCTCCTGTCATACTCTTCTGCTTTATCATTACCCATATATCATGGTGCAATAATTTTAGCCCGTTTGTAAACTTCACTCGGCTAATTACTAATTATTTCTGCAATGACACCATAAATAGTAACAAATGAGAAAAGAGTAACTTGGTCATCTACACAAAAACGGAATATTGTCACGTCTGATATTTTTTTGCTTTTACTGATTTATTATCTGTATTAAATAAAATATTATCCTCTTCATCCAAGGTAAACCATATTGGAACTATATGTGGAGTCCCATTCTTATTAATTGTTCCAAGTTTTCCTGTAAAAGTTCCTTGTAAAAGAAAATTTCGGATTTCATCTTTAGTCATTTCTGGCATTAGTATTATTAATCAGATAAATTTATTATATATTATATCATAATATATTATTTTTAAAGTATTTGTATTGAACTGCCTAATTATATCAAAATCTTGATATAATTAATTACGAGAATCTTTTTAAAATAATTAATAACAAAATAATAAATTAATTGATAATAAAAAATAAAATATCTTAAATTAATCAAACCCTATTATGATAAGAATTCTCAGCAAAATAGTAAAATTATTTATTTAAGTTTATTTAATATCTTTATTTTCTCTTCAATATATATTTCAAATAAATCTAAAAATGAACCTTTTTGAATTTCATTTTTAATAAAAAATGAGACGGCGTCAACATACTTTCTTATACTTGTTTTATCAGTATATTTAGAATTTGAAGAAAGATGGTTTAAATGTAGTCGATAATCCTTTAAAGGAAACTCTGGATCAATTTCTCCTTTATTATCTAATACTTCGACAAATTTATTATTTGTTTCTGGAATAGTATAATATCCTTGAGAATCATCAAGATTGAATGATCCAACTGCTCCTATAATGTCATTATTATTAACAGGTCTATTTTCCATAGTGAAAGGCTCAGTAAAATCCATTTCTCCTTGATCATTCACATAAACTCCAGAGAACCAACCCTTTCCAAGATTTTGATCAGTATTTAGGTTTAAACTTTTTTTTACTAGCTTACTAACAAATACAGAATATTCTGTAATACTCCATTTAAGAGAATCTTTAATGGCTTTTTCATCTATTGGTTTATTTTTTCCTCTACTGTCACCATTAAATTCAGTATTTTTATTCAACTTTGGTACTATTTCTAATCTATTAATTTTATATATTTAATTCTAGTTCTTGTTAATATCCTAATATTTTACAAATTCAGAGGAGGACAGGTATAAAAGATACCTTCAATTGATAATTATATCTTTAATAAAATTACTTTCTAAAGAAAATTTAAAAAAAGATTTTTGTTATATGTTTTACATTGAATAAAAAAATTCCATTAATTGTTGGAATTCTTATTTTTGACGACGTAGAGATCTTGGATGTTACTGGACCTTTTGAGGTATTTGCTGTAACTCGTCTAAATGAAGAGCAAAGACTACAGATGTCATCACCATTTAAAGTATATTTAATATCTGAAACTAATAAACAAATCATAGCCATTGGTGGCCTACGTTTAACTCCTGATGTAACTATCAGTGAATGTCCAGAATTGGATTTATTGATAATACCGGGAGGACGGGGTACACGTAAAGAATCAAAAAATAAAATTCTTTTAAATTGGATTAGTAATCAATTTTCCACTATTACTACTACTGATGATAGATTGATTGCGTCGGTCTGTACTGGTTCTAGTCTTCTTGGAAAAGCGGGTTTGTTAGATGGACGAGATGCAACTACTCATTGGCTAGCTTTTGACTTTCTACAAGAATCTGCACCAAAAGCACGAATTCTAAAAAATGTCAGATTTACATTGACTGAACCCATATTTACATCTGCAGGTGTCTCTGCTGGAATAGATTTAGCTCTTCATATTGTAAGTCACTTTTTTGGGAATGAAGTAGGAAAGGCTACTGCTCGCTATATGGAGTATCCCTATCCTAATAGTGACCAAAGATAATATATTAATAAATTTGTTAATCTCTAATGAGATTGGAAATAAATTATATCTATCAATAAACAAAATGAACTTATATAATTTTGATACATTTCTAATAGTATTATTATTACATTCTGATATAACTTATTCTCTTTAGGTTTTCTATTATTATTATGTCACTCAATTGAGTTATATAATAATTTTTATTTACTGGTATTATCTTGTAAACCATTACCAATAAATATTATTATAGATTATTTTCTTATCTAATTATATATATTATTTATTACTATACATTTTTCCAAATTCGAAAAATATGTGAATTCTAAAGATATATTGTTAATATGTCTTTTGGCTTTGGCTATAGTAAGAAAGAAGAAGAAGATAAAGAATATTCTCAACATAATAAAAAAAATGTTTTAAATGGAGATGACTTAAAGGAAGTTAATAAAATAATTGAAATGTTAAATCCAGATGAAAAAGTATTGCTTGTTGCAAGACAATCCAAAATCAAACCTGGAGGCTCATTCTTTACACCAAATACCATATATGCAACGGATAGAAGAATAATAATAAGAGATCCTTTTATACTTGGGTTAAAAG
>DASSVK010000145.1:0-15640 GCA_035706205.1 Nitrososphaeraceae archaeon
TAGATAGTACGATTGATTCATTAATGCAGGGAATGGGTTCATTACCTCCAACAAGCTCTTCTCCAAATTCATTACCTCCAACAAGCTCTTCTCCAAATTCATTACCTCCAACAAGCTCTTCTCCAAATTCATTACCTCCAACAAGCTCTTCTCCAAATTCATCACTATTACCTAATAGATCAGGTGATATTAATGATGAAATTATGTCTATTTTAAAGAATCAAGATTCTAGTAATTCTCTAGCCACCATTAGCCAATCAAAAAATCAAGATATGAAATATTTTGCTAAAATTGTAGAAAAAAATAGTAATAATGAAAATATCATTTCTAGTAATTCTCTAACAGAATTTAATAATGATTTATTAAAATTTTGTCTTGAATCTGGAATCGATTATTATTCTTGTAGTTCTATAATTCAAGATTCATTACAAGCCGCTCAATTTACTAGCTCTTATATGGGACCTGCAAAAGTAAATACAGATCTTATTGGGTACACATTGGAATTAAAAATAAGATAATTCTTTTTATAAAATAAAAGAAATTAACTTTAGTATTTCACATAGCAATAAGCTTTACATGTTCTAATTTTTTATTAATTTGGAATTTTTTAGTCATATTCTTTATTAATTCTGCATCTCCTTTTAATAAAAATAATTCTATGCATCTATCTTGGTCTATTTTGCTATGTATATGAGTGGTCACAATTTCCTCAAAATCATGTCTCATATTTGTAACTTGATCATCGTCTCTTTCCTGATGAATAATTAATAATAAAGCAGCTAATGTTCCCTGTAATGTATCTCTTTCTTTTTGTTCTGCTATTATATTTCTTAATCCTGCTCTTACAATTTCTGATCTTCCAGAAAACCCAAGATTCTTTTGTAATTTATCAATGTCATTAATAATATCTTCATTTAGTGAAATACTTACTATAGGCAATAGCGAGTTAATGATGTAAGAGGTATAAAATTTTATGGTTAAACTGATTTTATATATTAAAAAGCAAATTATTTTTTAATATTGTTAAAAAAATTGTATTATTTTTATGCAATTAATTTAATCAACTTCGTTATAGACTTATAATCCCCTATTTCATTAAGTGAATGTGCATCACTACCCAAATGAAACTTTACTCCATTTTTACTAAATATTTTTATCCAATTTTCTGGAGGCCTTCTATATTTTGCATTGACTTCTACTATTTTTTCATTTTTATTAATAAGTTCTGCAAATTCTTCTATTTCTTTTGCATCTAGCTGAAATGAGGATTCTGGAGCTAAATGACCTATCACATTTATGTATTTATTTTCAATTGCTTTCTTTAACGCATTTGTCCAAATTATTTTATCATAAAATCTGGTATGAAAACTTGCAATAATAAAATAATCTCTAGCAATATCATTTCTACAATCAATATTTCCATTACCCATTATCTTTGCTTCAAATCCTGTTACTACTTTAACTTTTGTTTTCTCTTTATATTCTGAAATTTCATTTAAATATTCTGAGATCCATTCAGAGGTTTTCCTTACATGTTCTGTTAGAGCAACTAGTTCTAACTCCTTTCGTTCTGCTTCTTTTATTATATTTTTAACTGTAAGGTTTGATGCTGAATGATCATTATAGTTAGTATGAATATGATAGTCTTCTTTTAAATTCATAAATTCTATGAAATATGTATTTTATAATAATATATATAATCTCTTTCTATTAATAAAAACATTGACAGTTTTGTTCTATTCAAAAATTATTCCTATACAGATAGACTTAGAGATTAGGTAAATAACTATCTTCAATACAGAAAAGTGTAAATTATAATTATTATTACATTATCAACTATTATTAATGGATAAATTCAATGTACTTGTTCCTGGGGCCGGAGGGCCTGCTGGAATTAATACTATCAAATCTTTAAGGCTTGTTTCATTCAAAGGAAAAATTATATCAACTGATTCAGATTACTTATCTGCTGGCTTTTTTCTTAGCGATTTATATTATGTTATACCTCGATATGATAATGAGTTTTTTATTGATAATTTATTAAGAATAATTAAGGAACAAAATGTTAAAGTTCTAATGCCTTCATCAGGATTTGATATTTATGGCTATAGTGATAATTATAATTTAATAAGAGAATATGGAGCAATACCGATAGTTAGTAGAAGAAAGGTTTTAGAAATTTGTAGAGATAAATTATTATCATATCAATTTTTATCAAAAAAATTACCTTTTGCTTTTACTAGTGAATATCCTGAAGTAATTAATACATTTCCTATTATTGCTAAACCACGTTTTGGTAAAGGAAGTAGTAATATAATACTGATAGAAAACGAATTAGAACTTGAATTCGTAACGAGAAAATTTGAAAATATGATTTTCCAAGAATATCTTCCAGGAACAGAATATACCGTTGATGTACTTTCTGATCTTAATGAAAAACCCATAATGGCAATTCCCCGAATAAGATTAGATACCAAAGCAGGGATATCAGTAAAAGGAAAAATAGTACGAAATTCAATGATAGAAAATCTTTGCAAAAATACTGCAGAGACGTTAGGGATTAGAGGACCATCATGTATTCAATTAAAAGAATCTGTCAATGGAGAACTAAAAATTATTGAAATTAATCCTAGATTTGGAGGAGGCACAATATTTACTACACTTGCTGGTGCAAATTTTCCTGCAATGTTATTAGAATTGGTCAGTAATAACAATAATTTAGTCATTCCAGAGGTAACTGAAATTACCGTTCTGCGGTATTTTGAGGAAATTGTACTTAGGTGATTATTTCCCCTAATAATTGCAAAAGGTTATTGGAATTTTTACAATTATTTAAATCTATAATTGTTAATAGATTTATATTGGTAATATTTATCTCCAGGTTTTATTTTTTATTGTTATAGCAGCATATATAATTAGCCATGTAAAAATAAACGTTGATATAACATTCATTAATGGTCTATAAAACCATCGTGGATAACCTGGTTTTCTTAGTCTTACATCAATTCCATATATCAACCCTGAGAACATTGCTCCTCCTAAATAAAAAATAGCACTCAGGATATCTCCTGTTAAGGGTAATATAATGAGAGATTTTATGATAATATACGGTCTGAATAACCTTAAAGCGATTGTTAAATAATAAATAATTGCAACAGTTAAAGGTCTTTGCCAATAAATTGAGCCCGTTGCAAAAATACTTCTTATAAAACTTTTTCTCCATCGTATTTGTTGTTTAATTAGACTTCTTAATGTTCGCGGTACTCCAATTTCTACATTCACGCTCGGGCTATATTTTAACTTCCATTTGTGAGATTTTATTTTTATTTCATTTTTATTTATATATTTTTTATTAATTTCCTTATTATTTTCGATTTTTTCTCCAAGAATAAATGCAGTTAACCTTCTATCTGTTGCAAACTTAAATTCCATACCTAGGAATTTATCATTTGCCCATTCATGGATATGACCTTGAATAGCTTCTCTTCTAAATGCAGATAAAGAACCTGAACAACATGTTAAAGAGGAAAATGAACTTTCCATTCCTTTAATGATCCTATATTGTCCATCGAACCAAACATCCTGAATTTTCTCTAACAGATTTCCATTGTCTGCATTTCGTACTGTTCCATGTCCTGTAATCGCTCCAATTTCTTTATCTGAAAGAAATATGTTTGCAATATTTTCAACAGCATAATTAGCCATGTTACAATCACTATCCATAAAAACATAAAATTCTCCATTAGCAATTTCTGTAGCTTTCTCAATTGCATGTTTCTTTCCCAGATTAATAGGAAGATGTAATACTCTTACCACATTTGGATATTCTTTTTTTAATTGTTCTAAAATAGTAGATGTTTTATCAGTACTACCGTCATTAACAACAATTATCTCTTTATTTTTATAAGATGAATTTATAACAGATTGAACACAATTTTCAATATTCTCTTCTTCATTTTTAACCGGGATAATTATAGAAATTAATGGATCTGTATCAATAGATTTCTTTTTTTTGATTTTCAATATGGGATCTTTAAATTTCAAGTAAGAGAATAAAAAAATATTAAAAAGAACTACAGTAGTGAGAAAGCTATATAATCCTACTGTAAAGTCAATTATAAATAACATAAAATAAGCTTTTATGACTAGGATTATAGCTATTGTAATTAATATACAATATCTAATAAGCCATCTTTTTCTATTCATTTCATGAAATACGGATGATTCCTTTTGTATGATCATAATCTATCATTCTTTTGATTTACAAGATAGTGACATTATAGCCTGCTAAATACTGCCTTTAATAAATATTAAAGAGTTGGTAGATTATTTTTTGTACTTTTATCATAAAAATTTATATAAAATATCTGTCGGGCTGCTCAACGTAACTTTTAAAGGTGTCTTTTGATATGTTTTTAGACCCTGTTAACTTAAGCATAAAGTAATAGGTATATATTCTACTATTATATTATGTTCTGTGCTCAATTTTAGAAGAATTTTTCAATTTATTTCATAAATTTTCCTTAACTTAACAGAGCCTGTTTTTAATAATAAAAACACATATAATTAATAATACTTATTATATTATAAGAGTATTATTGATAGCACTAAACTATACAGAATCTGAATTTAATTCTGTTTATAAAAGCATTCTATATTTGAGGAGGGGAGGATAGAATGTCATTAGTTTCTGTTCAATCTATTTCATATAACTATAATTCAGAAGTGGTTTTAAAAAATGTCTCCCTTAATGTAGAAGAAGGTGACTTTCTAGGGATTATAGGACCTAATGGAGCAGGTAAGACTACATTATTTCAATGTATTTTAGGATTACTTAATACATATTCTGGGAGAATAACTGTTCTAAATGAAGATGTAAAAAAAAATAAGAAAATATTTACAAAGATAGGTTATATTCCACAAAAAAAATCTATTGATCAAAAGTTTCCATTGACGGTGGAAGAACTTGTATCTCTATCTCTTACTAGAAAGACTTCTATGAATCTAGTGTATGAAATTTTAAAACAAGTTGGATTATATAATATGAAAAATAAATTAATTGGTCATCTGTCTGGCGGTCAACAACAACGTGTTTTAATAGCAAAAGCGCTAGTAAATAATCCAATTATCCTTATGCTTGATGAACCTACAAATGAATTGGATCAGAAAAGTCAGGATGATTTCTATTTTCTTTTAAAGGAGCTTAATGAAAAAAATAAGATCACAATAATGTGGACATCACATGACCTGAATGCAGTTAATAAATATGCTAACAAAGTATCATGTATTAATAAAAAAATGTTCTTTCATGGTGATAAAGAAGAGTTTTTCTCTAATGAAGATCACTTAAAGAATTATTCTGAATCACCAATGCAAATTCATATGCATACACATGATATATAACAAAAGTTCAAACTAAAAATTATTTGTGTATATGTTTGAGCTAGATTTTTTGTCATATGGTTTTGTCCAACGTGCAATATTTTCAGGTTTAATTGTCGCTATAACCTGTTCAGTCATTGGAATCTTTCTTGTTCTTAAAAGACAGTCCTTATTTGGTGATGCTATTTCTCATATGTCGTTTGGAGGAATTGCAATAGGGACATTCTTAAATATATATCCGATTTGGACTGCAATGGGATTTTCGATAGTCGCTGCCTTAGCGATAGCAAAAATAAGACAATCTACAAAACTTCCTCCGGATTCCATGGTGGCAGTAATGCTTTCTTTGGGTTTGGGAATAGGCGTTACTCTGGTTAGTTTATCTAATGGATTTTCTATGGATTTGTTTAGCTTTCTTTTTGGGAGCATATTATTAGTGAACTATGAAGATATCTTTCAGATAGTAGTTGTAGCAATTATAGTTGTGTCCATAATAATGGTATATTATAAGAAATTTGTATATATTGCATTCGATGAAGATCAAGCTAAAATTAGTGGTATTCCTGTAGAGAAACTTAACTATTTATTTACTGTCTTAGTAGCCATAACAATAATTGTTTCTATGAAATTGGTTGGAATATTGTTGATTTCATCTTTAATAGTTATTCCAAATATAACAGCTTTATTATTTAACAAAGGTTTTAAAAAGACGCTTTTATTTTCTATAATCTTGTCTACTTCCTCAGTATTTGTTGGCATTATTTTATCTTATTATTATAATATAGCACCCAGTGGAGTGATAGTATTGTTATCTACAAGTGGTTTTATTATTGCCTTTCTAGTAAGAAATTTATTTTCTAAATCTTATAATATTACTTAAATCAAATCAAATTGTTATTTAACGTTAGCTATTGATAGTTGAGAAAAATAAATAAAATTCAAAGTATATTGTAATATTAGATCATTTCATTAATTATTTGCTCAAATAATTCGTATGGCTGTGCTCCTTGAACTGCAACTGGTGTTTTTGTTCCATTATAAAAGATAAATGTTGGAGTACTAGTTAATCCAATATTCTTTCCTAATGAATCATTTTCGTTGACTATCATATTGTATTTATCAGATTCAACACAGTCAGAAAATCTCATAAGATCAGGCACTCGAATGTTATTTGCAAATTGCTTTAGATTATCTTTTGTTACCCACCCGGTATTTTCGCCTTGTGAATTTTTATATAATTCATCGTTATATTCCCAATACTTTCCTTGTTCTGCAGCACAATAGGATGCAGCTGCAGCAAGAGTAGAAGCTTTATCATTTGGACGATCATTTACAATGAGATCTTTAAATAGAAATTTGACTTTTCCAGTATCTACAAAATTTTGTATTATGGAATCTTTAGTTTCCTTATGAAATTTAGCACAGAATGGACATTGGTAATCAGCAAATTCAACTATTGTTATTTTTGCTTGTTCGTCCCCTAGTGCAGTAGCATTAACAGATACTGGAGTAAATAATTTGTTAATAATCGTCTCAGCATCTGCAGCAGGATCTTGATTCATATTGTTACTTTTAGGAGCAAAATTTAGGAAACCAGCTATAGTACCCACAAACATAACCGCCATTAAGGAAATGGCAGCAATTACAATTTTCTTTCTCATGTGTTAAATATTGTGATTCACAAACTTATTAATCATATGGAACTTCATTTAAATTTGAGAACAATTAAATTAATCCAATATATATCAAATATTATGGAATCTGGAGTTTTAGGTAGTGTAACTTATGAGTGTATGAGATGTGGAACTAATGTGACAATAGAAGAATTATCTGGATTACCTGAAATAAAATGTATATGTGGATTCAGAGTTTTTAGGAAAGCAAGACAACCAGTTGTGAAACAGATCAAGGCAATTTAATAAAATTTTTAAAGATAAAGATATTCTTATCTTATACTGCGCTTAGTAAATAAAAAACAACTATTTATTTATAGCTTAATTGTATAGATATAATAGGTAATGAAAATTATTTGTCCTGACTGTAAAAAAACTGCTGATCTTGCCGATGATTTTTCATCTGTTAGGTGCAAATATTGTTCATTAGATATGACTTATGGTGAATATGTTAAATATATTGCATATAAAGACGCAAGATATAGTGATATATTGAGTGATTATAAAAGCAATAGATAATAATTAATCTTAAAATATTTTATTCTCAATTTGAAAGTGATATCTCTTAATATTTTTTTATTATATTTTAATTTGTCTAATCTATTGATGAATGTTTTCAGGAATTACGTTACATCATCCTTTCAATCACAAATAGAATAATTCAAAAATATTATCATCATTTTTATTATTCTTCTTTATTTTATTATTATAGTAATGAGCACTAGTGAAAAAAAGATAAGTGAGTTAAGGCCTGGAATGAGAGGTGTAAATGTAAAAGTTAGAATAGACAGTATCTCTGAACCGCGGACTGTAAATTTAAGAACCGGAGGTCAAGCCAAGGTTGCCGATGCACAGGTTTCAGATGAAACCGGAGTCATCAAATTATCCCTATGGGATGATCAAATTAATATGATTGAGGAAGGTGATATGGTACTAGTTGAAAATGGGTATACGCACGCATTTCGTGGGGAAAATAACCTTAATATTGGTAAATATGGAAAATTACAAAAAATAGAATAATATATTACCTAAATACCATTTTGATTTTATTTATTAATCTGTTAAGATATAAATGGGGCATTTAAATATTTTTGCTGTGAACTCGAATTTAATAAATAAAATTCCAAGTGGTTCTCCTAACCAAATTAATGTTATGATAGAAATACCAAAGGGAAGCAATATCAAATACGAAATTGACAAAGATAGCGGTATATTATTTGTAGATCGAAAGTTATTTACTGCAATGTTTTATCCCTGCAATTATGGTTTTATCCCTTCCACTTTGGAAGGCGATGGAGATCCTGTTGATGTTTTGGTTATTGGTGAATTTGCAGTTGTTCCTCTCTCTATAATCAGAGCAATTCCTGTTGGTGTATTATTAACTGAAGATGAGGAAGGACAAGACTCAAAAATTATTGCAATACCAATTGGTAAAATAGACTCAAGTTTTTCTTCTATAAATGATGTTGATGATATACCAGAGGCGTTAAAAAAACAAATTGAACATTTTTTTGCACATTATAAGGAATTAGAAGGAGGCAAATATGTAAGAATTACAGGATGGGGTAATAGAGAAATGGCAGAAAAAAGAATAACTGAAGCTATTCAGAGATATTCCAAAAATTAATAGCTACATATATTTGATTATAGTGCTTTGAATTGTTCACTCCACCGCATATAAGCCCTAATCATATCTATACTTACAGTAGATTTTCTTATCTTAATAATTTCTTTAAAATCATTCATGGATATTGGACGAGGATTGGATTCTGACTCCATTGCCTTTCCACTTTCAAATAATTCATTAACAACTCTTAATTGTGCTGCTTGACAGATATCTTTGATGTCGCTTGCACTATATCCCTGAACAAGTTTGGATAATTCTTCTATCTTTAGTGTTTTATCTTTTTTTAATTGTGCAGTATATTGTTTAAATAAATAATTTCTTGAATCGTTATCAGGCAAAGTAACATAAATTCTCTTTTGAAATCTTCTCAGAAAACCAGCTTCTAAACTCCAGGGTTTATTAGTCGCACCAATAACATACAACTTTGAATTTTTTGATTTGTTGCTTATTCCGTCCATTTCTGTTAAAAATTGATTTTTAACACGTATTTCTCCTCCTACTTCGCCATTTCTAGTTCCCAGTAAGGAGTCTATTTCATCAATAAAAAGCAATACGGGAATATTTTCACTTTCATATAATTTATTAGCCATTTTAAATAGTTTTGAAACATTTTTCTCAGCTTCACCAAGCCATTTGCTCATCATGGCAGCAGCATCAACATTAACAAAATATCCATCTATCTCAGCAGCTGCAGCAGCTGCAAGTAGCGTTTTTCCACATCCTGGAGGCCCATATAATAATAGTCCTCTTGGCCATCCTAAAGGAAATAAATCGGATCTCTTTGTAGGATAAACTATTGATTCCCTTATCGCTCTCTTTGCATCATCAAGACCAACTACTTCTTTCCAAGAAATCTTAGGTTTTTCTTTCATAATTAAATTATCAAATTCTTCACCAAGTGATTCTTTGGGTTTTTTAATCTCATTTTCTGTTTTTTTATCTGAGGAACTATCAGGATCGTTTCCAACTATATCACTTTTTCCTTCTTCATCTTCTAATACATTTGACATTTGTAATGATTTAATTCTGTTTAAATATGCATTAGATCTTTCCAAGTATATTTTATTTAATTTATATTCAGGATAAATTTGAATTAATTTATTTAAAGCTTCAATAGCTCGTTGATAAAACTGAATAGCCTTTAATCGGGAACCTTGGGAATCAAGCCTTATAGCTTCGGCTGCATATTTACTTGCACTATTTTCTAATTCTTGTGGAGCTAAAATCATAATTCTAGTCGATATTAGTTAGTTCTTAATTGATTTTTAGTATTATTAGGTAAATCTTAGTTGTTCTAAAAACTAAAAATAATATACTAATATTTTAAAATTCGAATATTACTACTATTTCACATATCTTTTTTTATATCGATTTATTGTTAAACAAAACAAAAATTATAATTTTGATTAGTTGTGGTTTTTTAATTAAACTAGAAATATGAAGAGATTTTATCTTGCTTAATTGGGTTTTTTACATCATAGGTTTGAAAGGATGTTCGAACCAAAGCAAGTATATCCTTATCTTTTGTATTATCTACATATACCACATAGATCAGAGATTGAGTTTTTTGATCTGTTTTTCTTATTACGCGTCCTATTCTCTGTACAAGTTGATGCATATTCTTTGTATTTGATACTATTATTGCTATACCTACTGATGGTATGTCAAAGCCTATCTCTAAAGTATGTACAGATAATAATACAAAAAAATTCTTTCCCCATACATTTAAAATCTCTTGTCTTTCTTTTGTCTTGACTTTATTATGAATAATTTGAGATGATATTTTATTTTTCTTTAATATTTCACTTATTTTATCTATAGATTCTATTGTTTCACTAAATATCATAATTTTTTCTGTTGGATGATTTTTAACTATATTGACCGATTCATTTAATTTAGATCTAGTTTCCGTAAGAAGTTTTTTTCTTTTATAAACACTTTCAAACCATAACTTTGCCAGTCTGGCTCTAGGTCCTCCTATTTTTAATAATTTTGAAATTACCAAAGGATTAGATGTTTTTAATTTTAATGAAATCTCTCTAATTGTACCAGTCGTTTCTTCATATACTTTTCTTTCTTCTAAATCCATTTTCACAGGTTTAAATATGATCTTAGGTTCACTTAATCTTCCATCATTAACTGCCTCTTTTATCATATATTTTTTTATAGGAGGGATTAAATTCATTATCTTTGAATATCTTAAATCATCTTCATCAATTGTAGCTGTTAAACCTAGTATTAATTTATCAGGATTATCCTGAAGTACATCAAAAATCCTGCTAAATTTTTTGGCAGTTTCACTAACCATATGCATCTCATCTAGTATAATCATATCAGATTGTTTTATCAAATCAAAATTTTTTATTATGCTTTGATAAGTACTAAAGGTAATCTCCCTGATATCTTTTTTTTCTCCATAGTATACTCCAATCTTTTCTTTTTTAATACCATACTTTGTCAATCTCTTGATATTTTGTTCTATCAATACAATGCGAGGAACCAAAAAAAGAATTTTAAAAACTATTTGTGGATTCCGTTCTGCAATTAAGGTAGCTATTTTCCTGGCACATTCAAAAGCTATTTCAGTTTTTCCTGTACCTGTACTATAAATAATAGAACCTTTGCCTTTCTTATTTATCCATTCATCTACTGCCTCCATCTGATCTTTTTTTAAATCAAAGGGAAATTTTAGATCTATTATTTCAGACAAGAATAATAAACAATTGAAGAAGAAGAAGTTATTAATAATTTACGTAAGGTTATTTATCTTTTTAAAATATTATAAAACTCTTCCTCCTATTGGTATTATGCTTTCTAAAATTTAAATAGATATTTTTAGATAATCTTAAGCAATCGTTGTAAATGAAAGTTTTTGTTTTAGAACTCAAGCAAGATGATCCAACAAAATGTACTGCAGCAAAGTTGGTAAAATTTAATTTAATTCAATCTACTAGGTTCGTACCAAAAAATACTATAGTTTTAAACCCATTATCTAAAATAACATTATCTAAAACTGATATTTATCTAGCTAAATCAATTTGTGCTATAGATTGTTCTTGGAATCATTTTAATGAAACAATAACTAAGCTCAAAATTCTCAGAAAAAGAATTAGTCGTCGTCTTCCATTACTTCTTGCAGGAAATCCTGTTAACTATGCAAAATTAGGAAAATTAACAACAGTTGAAGCTATAGCTGGTTCTTTATATATATTAGGGTTTAAAACAAATGCAGAAGAATTACTGAATAAATTCAAATGGGGGCATACTTTTATAGACTTAAATTTTGAGCTATTAGAATTATACAAAGATCAAGAAAATCCTAACGAAATTCTTAGAATTGAAAAAGAATATTTTCCAAACTTATATTAAGTTCTTTGTTTTTATTATATTATTGTGAGCTAGTGTACGAGTAACTCGTAGAGAGGAAACTCCTCCCTCATAGCAGGCACTCAAATTAGAGATAATTAGCTGGAGACAGCTGGCGACGTAACAGAAAAGTAATCTAGAAAGGATTATTATAACCCTATGATGGTCAATAGCCTGAGACTATTTTCTTTCTAGAGTGAAACTGACGACCTGAGTGGAGCAAGGCCAAAAAGAGCAAGCATGTTCCTGCACTGGTTCAGGTTGGCCGCTAAGCGAAATCTCGTATAAAACAGAAGGAGGGTTACTGCTAGCACACATTACTAATAAGGATGGGTTCTACTTTTAATTTTATAAATTACTTCTGCCTAGACCTAGATCAGTTATCTATAAAGATTGGAGGAACGAAAAGAAGAATTGATTAAGTCAACAACAGCAACAATAAAAAAAGGAGATCATATCAATGAGGAATTGGAAACGAAAATTG
Organism: Nitrososphaeraceae archaeon; assembly: GCA_035706205.1. Classification (GTDB taxonomy): domain Archaea; phylum Thermoproteota; class Nitrososphaeria; order Nitrososphaerales; family Nitrososphaeraceae; genus TH1177. The sequence continues at coordinate 12,533 of DASSVK010000145.1, forward strand.
ATGACATTACACAGTCTTTTCCTCAAAACTTTTTAAAGAATAAATTAAAAAATCTTGCCAGGAAAAATCCCGATAATGCTAATGTTATTTGCGATTATATCATTGTTGAGCAAACAGAATTTAATATAAAAGATTCAACAAAAAAGGGCAAGATAAAGGCTCTCGTATATTTATCTATTCATTTACAAGATGCTATCCTTTAAAGAAATGACAAAACAAGACATTTTAGACCATCTAAATACATTTAGAAAATCATCAAATAATAATAAGAGTAATAATTCAAATAATTACATTGATAACAAATGGATTGGAACTTACAATTTCAGACAAATGATCTTTAGTAAATTTTTTAAATGGCTTTATAATCCAGATGAACCAATTTCAAAGAATAGACAAACACCTGCTTGTATGATTGGAATAAAGAAATTACCTAGAAAGATACAGAGTAGATATGATCCCTCTGATATCTGGGATCCAAGAGGACATTCAATTTTTTTGAAATACTGTCCTTTCAAAAGAGACAAGTGTTATCATGCAATAGCAAATGATACATCTGCTCGTCCACATGAACTATTGAATTTAAGGATAAAAGATATAAAATTCCACTTAACCGAAGAAGAAGGAAAACAATATGCTATAGTAAGAATAACTGATGGAAAGACTGGACCAAGAACAGTGTTTGCTATATTCAAGTCTTTTAGTAATCCGTAATTTTATTAGTATCTTTACGATTTTTGAATTCTTTTTCTGTATCATAATACTCTTGTGGGGAAATCCATTGCTTTTTCCTAAAGAATATAATTAGTATTGCAAGTATTATTCCCATAGTTATTAAAACCAAAATTAAACCTGAGGGTATAGAAAAGAAATGAGTTAAATCTATTCCATTCATCCCATAAAAACCAGTAATAAAAGTTAAAGGCAAAAGTATAACAGAAAATATTGTTAATGTTTTTACTGTATCATTCATTTGCAAGGATACATAGGCAATGTAAAGTTCTCGTATAGAGTTAATTGTATCTTTATGAGATTCGATTAAATCAAGTAACTCATTTGCATCGTCATAAATAATTCTCAAATATTTTGCATGTTCTTCTTTTTCCTTTTCTGTTTCTTTTTCCTGGTAAAGAAGGAAGTTAAATATCTCTCTTATTTTCCAAAAATATCTTCTAAGAATGATTAATTGACGTGATAAACCCTCTAGATGTACTAATATTTGTTTAGAAGGACGATACAAAGATTTTTCTTCTAAATCTGTCATCGCTATTTCTATTGCTGTAAGTACTTGTTCATATTCGTCTACAATTTTTGACAATACCTGGTAATACAAGATGTTAATTGTTGACTCAATTACCTCTTATCATTTTCAAATATTTGATTAATCTTTTGTTTTATATTGCTTTTAGATGAATGGATTGTTATTAACCAATTTTTGCCAGTAAAAATAAAGACTGCTTCTGTTTCAATAGTCTGTAAAGTTTTAAACTTTATACTTAATAGTAATGTAAATAGGCAATTTTTTAAAACTTTTATCTGCGGTTTTTTTAAGCCACTAGAAAATTGTTTAAGTATATTAACATCGATGAGAAATGTTTCTTGAATTTGAGATAGTTCTTCTGAAGTAGGGTCTTCTAAATCTATCCATATTTGATATTTATTTTGGAGATTTATTTGAGAAATATGATTCTTTTGTAGATTAATTCCTGATTTATCGTAAATGAAAATATAATACATTAGGTATATTATTTAATTATTTTAATTGTATATCTATATTGATTTTATTTGTATACTATTATTATTATCGAAAAGACAGATTATAATTTCTATATTTTTTTATTACTTAATTATTATTTTATATTAACTAATTATAATAATTTATTATAAGATTGTTTAAGTGCTTCAAATTGCTATTGATTCTACTATTATAGAATGTTATCAATATTTTATTTTAGATTGGATACAATTTTAAAATTAATATTAAAGCGTCAATTACCTTGCATTGTAGGAAGTACTATCACTGGTATAATTATGATATATTATTATGGCTTTTTATTTACAATAATTGTAAATAGTATTATTTGGTTATAATTTCGTATCTAGTCAACAAATATCATTATAAATCCAAAGGATCTGAAGATCATAAGTACCTTATTCAATATGCTTTATCCAAGATAAAATCAAAACAATAGAATAAAATCTAGAATTCTTATTTCAATTTAATATATTGAATTTTAAATTAATTATACATAAATAAACAATAGTGACTATTACAATTAATTTGTATAAAATTTTTAAATATTTTATAATACATATTTTGTCTAACCATCCAAAGACCTGAATAAACTACATGTCTTTATCGTCTTCCATTATACATTTATTCAGGTCAGAAATACAATTATGATTTATTTTATTATCATAAGTAATTAAAAACTAAAAATTAAAAGATGAATATTTTTTAGGAGGTTTAATTTAGATTATAGATATCATTCATTCTTATTCTTTATGATAATAGCAATGATCTTGATTTATTATTCCATTTAACTTGATAAATTTTAATAAATCTGTATGATCATCGATATTATTATATTTTTTCATATTTTTCTAAAAATTAAGAGAAAATAATATAGATATATAATTAATAAATACTATATATTTTTATTATTACTAAACAGCCTACATATATCTATCAATTCAATCTAGGATTGGTTGATTATTTGACACACATATATATTGTAATAGTGTGGACATCATCATCATTCTTGTTCAAGTTAAGACTATGACAATTAAATTATCTCCAATCATTATATACTATATTTAACAAGACAAATATACCACAGGCAAGTATAAGACAAAATATTTCATATTGTCATAGTCCTCATCATTCTTTCCAATTGCTCCTATCCATTGCTTGAGGGGGGCTATGGCTTTTAATATCTCTTAAAAATATTCTATATCTAATTATTAATTAATATAATTAAATCATTGTTATGATAGCAACAAAAGAGGCAAAAAAGCCTCTTAACTCAATTGACCTTTTTTTATCAGTGTTCATATACATATTATATTATAATATTAATTGTCTAGAAATGTATTTACAATTGCACTTAA
>DASSVK010000146.1:0-3588 GCA_035706205.1 Nitrososphaeraceae archaeon
ATTGGTTAGTACTTTCTTCTTTTATATTATCTTTTTTAGTTGAAGACATGTGTTAACTTCATCGTCAAGTCATATTAAGATTAATACTATTGACTATATACTTTTCATTTCAATATATAGAAAATTGGTTTCATTTGTAGAAATAGACCTTGAAGATTAACAAAAATGTGATTCCATGAGTTTGACACCCGGGAATGGGATTCGAACCTTGAAGGGTTATTTCGGGGTTTATATAATTTAATAATTATTCAACAAAGCAAGAAGATTAAAATAAAGAATATTTACATTTTTGATAATGGAAAAGCATTCTTTGGTTTTTTTGTTATTTGGTAGTTTAATATTAGTAGGAATTATTTCTGTTAATGAAGTTTATGGACAAAAAGAGGAAAATGATAATTTTTCTTTCAACATAACTCAAGTTACTGATTCTATATACATGTTATCTGGAGGTGGAGGTAACGTAGGAGTTTCTGTTGGTGACGATGGTATTTTTCTTATTGATGATAAATATACCAATTTGACTGACGAAATGTTAAATGCAATTAGAGAAATAAGCGATAAACCAATAAAATTTATTATTAATACTCATTGGCATCCAGATCATGTAGGTGGAAATGTAGAATTAGGAAAAACAGATTCTATCGTTATTTCTCATGATAATACAAGAGAACGTCTTGCAACCGAACAATTTAGTTCATTTGGAAATACTACAGTTGACCCACTACCAGAAGCCGGGTTACCTATTATAACATTTAGCGATGAAATAACTTTTTACTTTAATAATGATGTAATAAATATAATACATATTCCAAATGCTCATACTGACGGTGATGCAGTAGTTCATTTTAATACTTCAAATGTTATTCATGTAGGAGATATTATTAGTGATACTTATTTTCCTTTTATTGATCTTCTTGCTGGCGGATCTATCGAGGGTATAATTAATGGTGTGGAAAAAATGATATTGCCCTTAGCAAATGAACAGACAAAGATAATTGTAGGACATGGAAATGTAAGTACTAAAGATGATATAATTTCATCTCTAAATATGTTAAAAGATGTATATAATAAAATTTCGGATGCTGTTATGCAAAATAAAACACTTGAACAAGTACATGAGATCAAGCCAACCAAAGAATATGATGAACAATATGGTGATGGTAGTATTAATTCAACACGATTTACAGAACTTATTTATGATTCATTAATCTTACAACAATAGTCTTTTTTTTTCCTCCACATTTATCATAAAAGTTAATAAATAGATTGAAAATAGATATAAAAAACTATATTACTCTATTTCAACAACGAATTAAAAAACAATGAAGTTTCATTTACTTGAATCTTTTTATAATTGGATCATAAAATAAACTAATTCTCGGATTGGGACTCGAACTTTTATCCATCAGATGTGGGTTCTACCTTCTAGTATTAATTCGTTTGGTTTAATTAAAAAATTAGAATATTCGTTAATATTCTCTTTTACATTCTACTTATTAGTCATATTAATATCGTCAATAATTTATCTTTGTCTTCTTTTTGTTGTTTTTGTTGTTGTTGGTTGGATAAAAGTGAATGAACTTTAGTTCTAAGTTCGTTTAACCAAATTGGTTTATAAATAATAATCTTTTCAATATCGAGATTATATCTCTTAATGTGCTCCATGAATTCTTTATGTGTAGTCATAAAACAAAATAATAGCGTAGGATCTTTATTTTTCAATTTTTGAGATAATATCAAACCGTTCATTTTGGGCATTTTTAAATCAAGTAAAACAAGATCATACATACTTTTTCTAAAAGAGTACAAAGCATCAATAGGATCGGTAAAGATATTTACTTTATATCCATCATATTCTAAAAAAGTTTGAAATAGATTAATGAGATCTTCATCATCATCTACTATCAATATATTTTTACCTTTTGTAGTAGACATTTTTCATGCTCTTTTCTTTTCAAATAACACTATCCTTTATTAAGATTATAGGCATTTATTAACAGTTTAATTTAAGGAAGACATAAAATCAACATATTTTGATTATAATAGTTGGAAGATTATACAGAATTAGTAATATCGAACGATAAGATTTGAAGAATCTTGATAAATAATAAATATCTTCGATATAAATATATACTAAATGATTCCTAAATTAGTATCGACTTTTTTGTTTGTATCATTTACTTTTATTGTTCTGAATCTACTCTCATTTAATAATATTATTAATAAATGATTCATTCAAATTCAAAATTACTTTCAAAAATAAATATTATAATAGATAATGATTTAGCTTTTCAATTATATTTATAATTATATTTGAAATCTCTTATCCCATTCACTTTTAATAGTAGTGAGATTAATAAAAATAAAGGAACTTCTTTAGTAAATGTACAGTTTCAATATATCTATGAAATTCTTATTTTTCTCTTATATTTTGTCGCTTTTGTCGTTGAAAAATTCCTACCTCGGACATTCTACCTGCAATATATCCAAGTAATGCCCCATAGACAAGATGAAATATAAATGAACCTCCAATTATAATGTAGTACAAGTCTTGGAAATGAGATGCAATACTATATACATATTGGTTAGGTACCATAGAACTAGCGAAAGAGTCAAGTCGCGGTTGGATAATAAAAGTAGCAAGTAGTAGAAACAATATAGCCCATAATAATATCCCAACTATCATTCCCATCAGAATTCCATGTTGAGAATTATAAGGTGATAAGCCTTTCCAAAATAAAGATATTTGTCCAAATATATTACCTGCCGTTAGTCCTGTTAACAAATGCAAAACAAATCCTATATATTGAGCTATACTAGGATCATAAAATCCTAAAGAAATACCAATAACTCCAAAGAAAGTACCGGGTGGAGTTTGAGATATAAAATCAACTATTGTAAGTAATCCAGATATTGCCCATCCTGCAATTAATCCAGCAAGAGAACAATAAACTATATAGAGTTTTGATGATTTTTGATAATAATTATTTTCAGTTAGCATATATATGTTACAATAAAGAGATATTATATAAACTAGTGCCTATTATTTTTATTATAGTGCCTAACAGTATTTCTAAAAAAAAGTTAGCACTATTAAAAATAATATGCACTAGTTTATATATTACAAAAAGTGTAATATCATATGAATTTCATAAAGAACATAACTTATGGATTTGTAGGTGGAACATATGGAGTAACCAGTTTAGGTGTAATCGATGGTGGTCAAATATTTGCTATTGCAAGTGTGGCACTAGGTGGAGCTGCCATGGTTTCTGCTTTAATATTAAGAAATCAAATAAAAAGAAAGAAATTAGACAAAAAATTAGCTATAAAAATGAGATAATAATAAAATAAATACAATAACTAAACTATATTTTTTATTTTATAATAAATACCAATAAAATGAAATACAACAATATTTCACAATTAAAAGCAGAGATTCTATACGAGCGTTATCAATACAATACATCAATAAAGAGAGGACAAGACTTTCTTCTCAATCATGTTGATTCTAAACTTTTTCTTGTGGTAATGTATGCTGATTTAGTAGGTTCAACAAAGATGAGTATGGCTTTACCAGTAGAAAGA
>DASSVK010000147.1:0-15251 GCA_035706205.1 Nitrososphaeraceae archaeon
TTTAATTTAAAACTCATAGTTTATCTGCTCGTATCTATATTATTAACAAGTTAATAAAATAATAATAAATACGAAGATATGTATTATAATAAGGTGAAAATTAGACCTGCTTCTTTTTTTTCATCAATTATTGTTTTAGCAATAACATTTGGAATTATAGTTTCATCCTTTTTAAATAATAATAATCCGTTAGTATATGCAGTGGATAACTATAATTATTCTACTGTAGAAAATAAAACTCGAATATTTTTAGAGAGTCTACAAAAAAAAATGCCGGCCTCCACTCTATACTTTGACACCTATTGAAGCTCGTAATGTATTGTCTGGTCTTCAGCAGTCTGGCCAAATAGGAAAATTTCCAGCTGAAATTGAAAACAAAACTATTCCAGTCGGTCCTAAGGGTGAAATTTATTCAGATAGTCAAACCACCAAATACAGGCAATGAAATTCTACCTGTTATAATGTACTTTCATGGTGGTGGATGGGTTCTAGGAGGTTTTGATACTCATGAGAGATTATTACGGGAACTAACTAACGGCGCACATGCTGCAATTGTATTTGTCAACTATACTCGCTCTCCTGAAGCAAAATATTCACTACCTTTGGAAGAAGCATATGCTGCTACAAAATGGATTTCAGATAACGGTCACACTCTAATTTAGATTCTTCACGTCTAGTAGTAGCGGGTGATAGTGTAGGAGGCAACATGGCTACTGCAGTTGCACTACTTGCCAAAGAGAGAGATGGGCCTGCTATAATCTTCCAATTACTCTTACCCTGTTACTGATGCAAATTTTGACACTCCCTCATATTTGGCATATCAAGAAGGTTACTTTCTTACCCGTGAGGCAATGAAATGGTTTTGGGATAATTATCTTTCAAATGATAGAATAGAAAAGAACCAACTGTTTCTCCACTGCAAGCATCAGTTGAGCAGCTTAGTGGATTACCACCTACACTTATCATAGTGGGAGAGAATGACGTACTTCGAGATGAAGGTGAGGCATATGCTCGTAAATTGATGCAGGCTGGAGTAAAAACTACGGCAACTCGATACCTGGATACTATCCAATACTTTGTAATGTTGAATCCAATTACCGATACTCCTGCAGTAAGAGGTGCAATAGACCAGGCATCTCATACACTTAAAGAAGTATTTTCAAAATAGAAATGAGAATGAGAAAATAACAATATCACTACTTTTTTTAATGAGTACAAATATTATTGAAAAGAATCTTTTTTAATAATTTACAATTTCAAAAAATAAAGATCAAAATGACGAACAATCATCATCATCATTATCAAGAACTGCAACTGATGATTGGAAAGAAGAATATGGAAGAATAAACAAAGCAATGATTTTAAAGTATGTAGACACTAACACACTAAATAATTCAATATTCTATATATGTGGTCCTCCTAGTATGCTAAAAGCTATGCAAATTTTGCTCCAAGAAGATTTAAAAATTCCAAAAGAATCAAAATTGAAGAGTTTACGGGTTACTGATATGAATATAATGACTACGTTGCATTAATCAAATAGGGTATGCCAATTTTTAGTTAATTCAAAGTATCCTGTTTCTTCCTTTGTTTTTACTCCGATTACTTTTGAAAAACCACTGCAGGTCATTTGATTTGATTTTATTGTCTTTCTGCAGGTAATACATTGATGTTTTCCGCTGAATAAATACAGTATTTGGATTTGCTATTCCACTATATTAAAAATAAATTTGAGCGATTTTATTTTTTTTATATAATCAATTTGCTTAAATACATTGTCTAATTTGAGTGAGTAACTCCTCTTATTATTGTTGTCTATTATATTGTTACTTATGCAATAAAATGAAGTTAGTAAGTTGAAACCAAATTTGATCTAAAAAATGAAATTGTAATTTATTAATAAAGTGAGCAATTTTAGATACAAGATATAATATCATTCTTTAGATAAATCAAATACTTTTAAATAGATAATTATAGATTTTTCCAAGGTGGTAAATTTAATAATAATAAATGGAAAAACTAACTAAGAATTATAGAGAATTTAAAAATTAGTTCAGATTAAGTTTATTTCATATTTGTCTTTAGTCTAGATATATTGATTGTTATTTTTATTGTTATGACTCTTCAATCAAAAAATATTATAGATAACAATTTCAAGAAACTAATCATCCTATTATAAAATCATATTAACTTGGAAAATAGAAAATGTGGTATTATAAAGATCTGTATATATAATAAATGTAAATAATATAATCTTGTAAAATGAGTGAATCTAAATTTAACAATAATATAAAATCCAATAATAAGCCAATGATTGTTCCATTACCCAACGGACCATTATATCTAATTAATGACAGAGAGAAAAAAATCATAGAAAATCTTGAAAATTCAAAAGGTGAAAAACTATCAAATATTCAAGGAATAGCATTATGTAGATGCGGAGCTTCAAAAAATAAGCCTTTTTGCGATGGTACACACAGCATAATAGGGTTTTCAAGTAAAAACAATGAAGATAATGGCAATAAAAAAACCAGTTCAAAAAGAAAAAGTTATGTCGGTAAAAAAATAACAATTCATGATAATAGAAAGATTTGTTCTCATGCAGCTGAATGTGTAAATAACTTACCTTCAGTATTTCGTTTAAATCAAAGACCTTGGATAAATCCAGATGATGAAACAACAACAATAGAAAAAATTATTGAAACAATAAAGAAATGCCCTTCTGGTGCATTAAGCTATTCTATTGATAGTATTGAATACAGAGATTATGATGGAAAACCATTGGTTAAAGTAAGCAAAGATGGCCCCTACTTGGTTAGTGGGGGAATAGAACTTATACTAGAAGAAGTAGATTTTCCTGAAGATGTATCAAGAGAACATTATACACTTTGTAGATGTGGTGCGTCTAGCAATAAGCCATTTTGTGATGGTACTCACTCAACTATAAATTTTAAAGATGATAAAAATTAATGAATATATAACTAACTTTTGCATCATTAATTACTTTTATAACTAATCCTTAAATCTGGATGAAGAGATTTTTTAAATTCATTATTTATGGTGTTCTAATTTAGCATTATACCAAGGAAATTTAATTTAATTATAGTGACAGAGAAATATATTATTTTTCAATCCTTTTTGATTGAATTATACTTAGCAAGATTAACTTCCATAATCCATTCACATTGTATATTCACTTTGTCATGATGTTTTACTACTGATTCATGATCTGGTGCATCTAACAAACAAAAACAAACATCATTCTTATCGTTGTAAATCAAATTTATATGTTTGACTCCGAATTCATCTATTGGTGAATCCACCAATTCCTTAAGATGATCTTCTTTTAACGGTATTTTATGAACATCTAAAAATATTGGCACATTATCTATGAAGTCTCATTGTTATTTAAAATTATCCTATCAATATATAAATGCGAAAATTTTTATATCTAAATTTTTATACAATCAAATAATAATTATATTATATTGAAATCATTTGATAATCAATTTTTACCAGATTTAAGATGTGAATACAATGAAAGAAGAGCATTAAATCAAATGTATGAAATTATATTAGGAACTACCAAAACTCTGGAATCTATATTTGATCAAAATTGGATTCATATTTTAGTTGAAAATTCTCATTTTTTTAATGCCTTAGCTAATTTTAATATTAAACAAAAAGGTATATCTGTCAGATTTATTACAACTATTACATCTGAAAATATATCTGATTGTACTAGACTAATGAAATTTGTTGAGTTAAGACATATTGATGGTATTATGGGTTATTTAGGAATCTCTGATAGGAAACAATTCTTTAACTATATACGATCTATTTCTAGAAAAGAAAATAATGAAGAAAATAATAGCAATTTACCTTTAAATTTTATTCATATAACAAATGAAGATTTTATGCAAATGCAATACTTTTTTTTTGAAAAACTTTGGGAGATATCTATTCCAGCAAATGAGAGAATTGCTGAAATTAAAAGAATAATATTTGACAATAGCCTATTAAATACAAATATTAGAGATTTTCATATGATAGAGGAAGTTATCTCTAAAGTTATTCAATCGGCGGTTAAGGAGATTCTATTATTCTTTCCAACAATTAATTCATTCTGGTTAATTGAAGGAAATAATGGAATTATAGAATTATTGGCCGATTCTCTTAATAGATATATTAAAGTTAAAATTATAATCCATAACGATAGTGAAGATTCAAATGCCAATAAAAAAATTGATCAAAAAATAAAGGAATTTAACAAAGTATTGGGAACATATGTTAATTATACAACAAAAAAGATAGATACTAAAAATATGATACTAATAGTAGATCAAGCAATTTCATTATCAATATCTATCAAAGTCCATGATAAAAATATATTTAAAGATGCCATAGAAATGGCATATTTCTCTAATAATGAATTAAACATTTCTACTTTACTTTCATTTTTTGAGAGTTTATGGATAAGATCAGAAATTGATAAACAAAATATTATCAAACAAACATACTTTAAAATATTTAAAGAACCTCAACTTAAAGATGAAATTTATAGACGTAAATGGATTTTTGAAAATACAAAAAACAAATGAATTAGTTATTACTAGGCAAAGTGAAATTCTTCAATATAATAGTATTCACCTTATTAATATTTAGCTTTTGTTATTGAAAACTTATATTGTTTTTAAATTATTTAGTAGATGTATAACCAAATATTTTCAAAGAAGGAGTTTAATATTGATAATAGTACAAAAATGATATAATGTTATAGTAAAATAGAAAATAATATTTAAGAAATACTTTTAAAATATTAGATTCAGTTATTAAAATAAAAAATATATAATTGTAAAAAATCAGAATAACAATGCTCAATCAATAAATTAAAAAACATGATTATTATATTAAAAAATTCTATATCCTTTCTATTTTATCAACTAGATCATTCAGTAAATGAGTAAACGGATGATATGGATATTTCAATACAGTTAAAAATTCTTTATTGTCGAATTGGATATCACAATAACATGGGATATTTCCAATTATTTCCATATCTACATCTTTTTTAAACTTGTCAGTAATGTTTGACTGTTCGTTTATTACCAGTTCATAATTTGGTGCTGGAGAATCTTTATATTCTTGAATTAAGTTTGGGGGATGACAATATCCCGCAGCTCTATTAAAAAGTAAATAACACTTTGTACCTATTTTTGTAAAAGCTGAGTAAATTTCATTAGCCATTTTTTTTGTACCTTCAATGTCAATGCTATCCATTTTTAAAGATAGTAGAATTAAATCTGCTATTACTAATGAATTAATAGACCAATAACGTATTCCAGGACTCGTATCTATAATTATGTAATCAATACTGTTTTGATAGGCCATTTCTTCCTTAATTAGAATAAATTTTCGTAGTAGTTCTAGTTTTGAAGCTTGATTCCTTAATGCTCCATCTAATTTTGTTATCTCTTCCTTGGAGGAATTTGAAAATGAGATAAGTAATTTCCCCCATTGATTATGAGATTCTTTTGTAGAATGAAATTTTCTTAATCGATGAGTAAGATCATAAATAACATTTTCAAAATCTGCCGTATTAAATAGGTAATTATTGATCCAATAATTTGGGGTTTGATTAAAATAAGTTTGTAATGTTGGAGCATAAACGTCCATATCAATAAGTAAAACATTGTATCCTCTTTTTACCAATAAAACTGAAATATTAGAACTAATTGTAGATTTTCCTGTTCCGCCTTTATATGAATGAAAAGCTATGCATTTTTTCATTGCTTTATCTTATATCCTATCTAATAAGAATATAATTTTTATATCTTCTGGGTAAAATAATATTTAATCATTTTGAAAAAGAGTGATTTTAAATATAGAATTTTAACTTTTTTCGATTTGATAAATATGATAGATGAAAACAAACAAAATTAGATAGTTTACAATAATAATCCATGTTTTTTATAGAAATAATTTGCTAGCATGTTTATCTAACTTTAAATAAATCATATGTAAATATCATAATATTGCCAATTCCAGGATATAAAGAATTACTTGGAAAAGATCATCATGAAGGAGAGAATAATGATAATATTCTTTTTTTACTTATGGGCCCAGGTAGATGTGGAAAAACTTTATATTGTAAAACATTCTTCCAATCTCAATTAAAAACCGGTAGTATTGGTATTTTTTTAAGTTCTACATTAACTAAAAGGCAATATAAAAATTTATTTAATGGATTGTCTAATATCATTGATTCTAATTCTTTTTTTATTAATCCTTTTTTGAGAGAACAAACTGATCCTAATGAATTAAACAATTATGAACTAAATAATAGCTTATTTAATATAAAAAAAGAAATAGATAAAATTATTTTCTTCTTAAAACTAGAACACACCAATCAGCATATTAATGAAAAAAATAAAGAAATCACTTTCCCTTCTCTCCAACAAAAGAGAATATGCATGGTGATAGATTCTCTTTCACATCTTTTTAATATTTTTGATGAAAAAGATGTTTTACGATTTATTAATGCTTTGTCTTTTTCATTGAAAAATAACAATATACTTTCAATTTTTACAATAGACGACACTGTTGTTGAACAGTCTATAATAGACAAAATACGCCCCATCTTCGATGGAGTTTTACAGATAAAAATTCATGAAAAAGAAGATGAAATACTTAGACAAATCAAATTTTTGTCTTTGAATGGACTTAGTTCAAATCATCCTTCATGGATAAAATTTGAATTGGATAAAAACTCTTTATTATCATTTCCAAATTCTTCGGCTCTTATTTGTAGTGTTTGTAAAACATCAATAAAAACTAAACCTATATTTTATCTTGATATGGCTTTTCATGAGAATCATTTAGAATTGTATAAAAAATTAACAGGGATCTATGGAAACAGTGGAATATCTGATCTAGGACTTTCAAGTGTTATATATGCTAATTTCTTCTTTGTTGATATTGTTGGACTTTCAAGCCCAAGTTTATCTGTTAGAAAACAAATAGAAAAAATAGAAGTTTTAAATAATTTTATAATATCTAGTGAAATATTTCAAAAAAATAGTGATAAAAAAATTCTTCCTACTGGTGACGGAATGGCAATAGGATTTATTTCCAATCCTGAAGCACCTTTAAATTTAAGTATACAATTACATGCTAAATTAAAAAAACATAATATTGGTAAAGATGATGAATCTTCTTTAGCTGTTAGAATTGGAATTGCATCTGGTACTGTTTTTATAGTTAATGATGCCAATAACAATCAAAATATTTGGGGACCTGGAATTATTTTTGCAAGAAGAGTAATGGATATAGGAGATAATAACCATATCTTAATTGATGGAGGCTTAGCGCACTCTTTGATAACGTTAGATGATAAATATAAAGAAATTATCCATTATGTTGGTGATTATCACATTAAACACGGTCAAATAATAAAATTATACTCTGCATATCAGGAAAATTATTTTGGAAATAAGGATATTCCAGTAAAAATGAAATGTTTGCCAATTTAGGTCTTTTAAATTATTTACTAAGATATTTCTGTAAATTTAGAAATTGCTACTTTGAAAATTTATATATTTTTATTACAATCACTTAGTCAATTAGCCCTATGATGAACCCTATAATTCTATTTTATAGTTTTCTATATTTGTTATGGAAAGAAAATAGAAATATAATAGATAAATTAGTAATTTAACGTACCTATATTCTAATTTTGCTTTAATTCTTCATTTATCTTATTTACCAAATCTTCTGTTTCAATTGGTTTGCGTATGAAACATCCTCCATATAATTCTGGAAATTCTTTTCTTAATGTCTCAAAATATATCTCAAATGCTGTAATAAAACAGATCTTTATTTCAGTTCCAAAAGTTGTCTTTTTTTGTAATTCTTGATAAAATTCAAAACCACTCATTTCAGGCATTTTAATATCAATTAAGACTAAATCATATGATTCTGGTTTAAAAGAAGATAATGCTTCCAACGGATTTGAAAATGTATCAACTATAAAACCATGATCTTCCAAACTTTTTTTAATAACAAATAGAATATCGCGATCATCATCGACAAACAGAATTCGATAAGAAGGCTTTTTTGTATCTACCTTTCCTCTCATTGAAAAAATTTCTTTAGGAGTTCTAGTCTTATTATTGTTTTCCTCTCTTTCCAATTGTCTTACTTCTTTTGCTGCTGCCTGATAAATAAGACTTGTTGTTAAGCAACAATCTAATGCTGTTAATACATATTCAACAGGATTTGGACCATGGTCTTCTCCTAACAATATTATTTTATTCATATGTAAGATATCATGATATCATTATATTAATGTTATCATTTGTGATATCATGATAGCAAAAGGAAAAATATATATATTTTAAAAATATACTATATTGATATATAAGGAAAGAAAGAAATGACACACGATTTACTAATTAGAGGATTTGACGATGAAATCCATTTACAATTAGGAGAATTAGCTAAAGAGAAAGGTGTTTCTATTAATTCAATTGTAAAGGATGCAGTTGATAAATGGCTAAAGCAACAGCAATTAGATTTGCCAAAAAAACATTATCTTTTAATTTATTCTGATGATGATGCCATTTTAGGTTTGCTAAAGTCTATGGATAGACTTGCAAAAGAGAATAATTTATTTAGATGTTTTTGTGGGCCTCCCTCTACTGCGTCTACCAAACTATTGTCTAAACTCCAATGGTATGATGGAACAATAATGCCATATTACTATGAATTAAAAAATAATAATATTGTACAAAATCAAAATCGACAGATTCAAATCAAAAATCAAAAAGGTATCATGAATTATTGCAGCAAAGTTATGGGAAATATAGTAGAAGCAACAAATAATGCTAATAATAGACAAGTTTGCTGTCTAGATTTTCTTATAAATGATATAGCAAAGGATTCATTACAACAAGCCTTAACAATTGAAAAAGCTTATGATAATAGTAGAATTCCAGGACTAATGTATTGTACATACAAGACTGATATCTTGTTAAGTGCAGAGATAAAAGACCTTGTAGAACTATTTGAAGGACATGACCAAGTTTTTATATTAAAAGATAACGAAGTCTATAAACTTCACATCACAAAGGAAAATGTACATAAACTTTTCTTAAATTAATGATGTGTAATAAAGTAATTACTCTTTACCATAATGATTGTTTAAAATTTATTTTTGTTTGCTAAAGGTTAAGTAAATCTAATTAAATATTTTATCATATACCTAGTATTAGGGAATCTCGTTGAAATCGGAATTTAAAATGGCCTAAACATAAGACAAAAATAATATTCAAAATATTATATTACAGCCAACTATTTTTTTATTCAGAAATATCTTTTATCTTATATTAAAAATTTCATTTACATTTGTCATACTTAATCCAGGTTCAAAATCTCCTCCAATGACATATATTTTATTATCTAATATCTCCTATGATAGTAGCACGAATTTCTATTTAACAAGTAGATGAACCCAAAAATATAATTACCTTAGGGAGTCGAATAGTCATGGTTTCAGTCTTCAAAAACAATTAGCACATACCTATGCATAAAACTATCCATCTATCTATATAGAAATAATGCTAGAGTAATAGATTAATTAACTAATTAGATAAGTAAAAAATTTAGGGTGGTGGTATAATCAATCCTAGTTCCTGTAAGCAACGTAAGATTCCGTTTCTCTCTTCCTCACTCACACCCATTGTATTATCTAGTGCATCACTTATTGCATCATAAGTATCTATCTTCTGTTGGTCACTAGTGAAACCTTCTAATACATTATAGAGATCAGACAATGTGTCTCCAGTTGTGTATATTTATTCACTTAGAAATTGAGTGATTTCTGTAGCACTTAGAGATGAAAAACAGCCTTCACATGTTGGTTCTGGTTCTGGTATTGTTTGATTACCGCCACTTACAACATTGTTATTATTGTTTATACATATAAAGGCAAAACCTCCTTTGTCAGAACCTGAAAGTCCATCATAGCTTTCTCTACCACTTCTATAGGAAGCAGCGCCAAATTTATCTTCAGATGCTTCTGCATCATCATCTGCTATACCACTAAGAAATGGAAATGATGTTTAATTAAGTTCTATTCAATTGACATTTAAATTGATATTATTACAATTGATTTTCTTTACATTGACACTATCTTTGGATTTATCTCTATTATCTTTTCCATATGTTTTTGGTAGTTATTATCCATTCCATAATCTGATTCATAGCTACTGTATTTCTTGTCCATTCCATAGTATGGTTGGGCTTGTGCTGTTCCTATAGTCATAAATGATGAAGATGATAGAGCAGTAATTGTTCCAGTTAATAGTACAGTTGCCAAAAATATGGCACTAGTTGTTTTTGTTGATGTTACTTTACTATTATTCAATATTTACATATGTTCTGCTTTATTATTTCTTTGGAATTAGTGTGGTTCTTTCCATTCCCATACTTTATAAATAATATTACCATCATTATCTATTGAGGCTTCATGAACTCCTACTAGATTATTCAAGAATGATAATTTTCCTGTAGTTGAAGAATGGTAGAAATTAGAACCAGAAACTATCTTTGAAGAACCTTTAAGTTTACTAATACTTTGTGCTTTGACAGTGGCCATTTCATCATCCTTTCCTTTAACAGTTACGATATCCTTGCCTTCTACAAAGAATACACCATTGGAGGTCGGAATACTTGTAAAGGTTCCTATCTCTATAACTTCAATTCCTCTCATTTTTCCTTCTAAAAAATATGAACTTTCTATTTTAGGTCCATCCAAATCTAGTACTCTTTTAGATGTGATAATTCCTTTTGCTTCATAAAATAAATCTCCTAGCATGTTATAATGTAAAGGAAACTATATTAATATAAAAAACAATCGAGAGAAAGGAAGAGGGTTAAATGCTTTTTATCCTAATAAAAAACCAAAAGACTTTGTTATTACTATAAATTCTTTAATACAGTAGTAATGGATTTGACTTTCTATGAAGAATTTTAAAAAGACTTTTTCTTTGTATGCTAAAATTAACTTCTCACAACAATTTTGAATTTTAAATCAAGATAATTGATATCACTAAAATAGAAAAAAATTAGAAATAATAAAAGAAATGGAAATGTATTATTATTATTATTTTAATGTCATCAGAAACCACTCAAGCCAATAAATACAAAGAATGTTTAAATCATTTGACTTTAAACTCGAACTTCATCATCAGTATATGAATTAAGAACGTATAGGAAATGCTTGAAATCCTTATTTTTATTTATTTATATTTTTGATTTTGTTCTCGAATATCGCTTGAGCTCTGGTATAATAAAATAAAAATATTAGGAAGATAAGTTTATAGTTGTATTATTTTATCAAATTCTTCATCTGGCATATCATGAATATGACCAATTACTGATCTTATTACCTCATCATCGACTGTTTTGAGATTGAATGGATTAAATAATTGTGATGCATCTTCCCCACTACTAGAGTAGAATTTATGAAAAACTGTTTTTATTAATTTTTGACCTTTTCTCATTATTCAATCAATCACTATATAATATTATTATTTTATATTATATATCTTGAGCATTTTTAACATCAATTAGTATTATTTTTTATTTTTTTATTACTGTTAAAATTGTATTCAATACCATTTTATTCAAAAAACAATTTACTGATGTCAATAAACCATCGTTTACAAATGTAAAATCTTCTTTATTTTAAATAATTATATTTTCTTTGTTATATTATCATTTTTATTTTTTATCCTATTATATTGGAGAATCTATCAATATTATTGCTAGTGATAATGATATATTTCTAATTGCATCAATAAAGTTAATTTTCACGATTAATTTAATAAGTTAATGTTTATAATACCTTATAAAAAGATTAGCTGAAACCCTCTAGAAATTTCAATAAAAATCATTTTTTATAATGTTTATGTGATTGGATGTCACAGAGGCTACAATATAACATCCACTAATGGAGCGAATGATGATGATGATATCATCTATGTTGTAGCATATAATACTTCAGTTTAATAATAAATAAAGATAAAAATAATTTTCTCTATTCTTTTTACACCAAAAAATTCTACCTTTTATTTATTAATAGGTAATGATGTTCTTAATTATTTGAAAATGTACAAACTATAATTCTATATTTATTGTGGTCGTCTTTTAAATTTGGACTTGTCATATAAATAGAAATCCGCGTATGTCTTATTTCACTTTAATTATAATAAAAGACATTGAATATTAATTGAGTATGTTTTTAAAAAGAAGAGAAAAACGTTTCTTTTATTATTTATTAGAAGAAATGGCCGTTGTTTTTTTGTGAATATTATAGCTACTAGTAATTTACTGGAACGTTTTTAGGATATAATCTCATATTTTTGATAATTCTTTTTGTATGCTGAACAGATGTATTGACAGAATCTAGACGCAAATATAGTATTATTTATAACTCTAATTACTGCTACGACATTCTGTAAAGCTAGCTTTATACCAGAAAAAGCACCTTTTATGCAGAAAAAAATATAATGCTATAGTCAGTTTATAATAACTATATTGTATTTTTATTGAATTTTTGACAAATATAGTAGAAGAAATTTAACAAATCTGCAAGGTAATAAGAAATAGTAGTGGAGCTTAAAATAATGTAACAATTATATGAAAATAATAAAAGTAAATGCTATAATCAATCAATATTTTTAAAAAGTAAACTAAATTTGTCTAACTGATTTAATTACAAAATTTATTATTTTTAAAATAGAAGAGAATGAATAATAGAGAAAATGTAGAAAAAAAAGACTTCCATGAAATCTATGAATTTGAAGAAAGCACAGAGATATTGATTGTAAATTCAAAATTTGAAAGTAAAGTACCAGGCCGTCAGAAGTAAAACCGATAGCGAATCAAAAATAAGAATCTGTTGAAGTGATATTAGTATAGTACTTTGTATTTATCTTTTATCATTAGAAACTAATTATTTTAAAATTATTATAAAATTAAAAAAATAAGTTAATTGTGTTTGGTTAAATCAATCATCAGAATCTGATTTACATATTTTTTTGTATTTTTTATTATCTTTCGGATCGTCACATAAATCATCCTCATAATCTGCTTTTTCTTCATCATCTTTAATTTTGCATTTACCATTATTCCATTCTCCATCATACTCTGAACATAATTCTTTAGCCTTATTCTCTGCATATACTTGATGTGTTTGTAATGAGACAGTAGTAGCTGCTACTGTAACCATCATTGTCAAAGTCATTATTATGAATATTGCTGTTTTTATCAATTTTTATCAATACAAATTATAGTATAAAGAAGTTTGCGAAAACAAATAGCGAATAGTTTTTAAATCATTATTATTAAAGGATCTTGCCTTTAATTAATTACAAAGGAGCTTATGATTATAATAATTCAGTAGGTATAATCTAATAAAAACGATTATAAAAACAGTTGGATTCTAAATAAAATATTTTATGTGTATTCGTATATTATTGATACCACATCTAATTAGTATATTTTATCTTCAATAAATCCTCGTAATAGAAGTCTCTATAGCCATTTGTCTGAAGTCCAAAAATTAATAAATACTCCTTTATTCTATCTGCTTTTACTATTCTTTGCTAACCTCTGTCATTGGATTTATTGGTATTATTATAGCTCTATAATATCAATTTATTTAACCCAACAATCAGGTGATGCTAAAAAACCATACTTTGCACAATATTCTGCTGTTTGTGAAGATACGCCAGTTAGAGAGTCATGAACTAACATGAAAACTAACAAACCAATAAAGATTATACTCAATCCACTAAATATCCATTTTAATGCTTTTTTGACTGAAGTCTTTCTAGCCAGTGTTGATAACATCATAATAAACCAAGAGATCTTCTTATTCTATATAATCTTATTCTATATAATAAATATAGTAAAAATTTCGTGATAAGATTCTAAAATAAACAATTTTGTATTCTAATTCCTGTTATTTTTGATTTGCTAGAGCTGGCTGGGTTTTTTGCTTCAAGGATGGTGTAGGGAAAGTCTTTCGCCATTCATATTCAGAAACCCAAAAATCAACAATCTTTTATTATACCTTCTCTTGTTATACTACACCTAAATCAAATCAAATCAAATCTTGAGCAATTATCTTAGTGGGTGTTAAATGGGAAATCTATAACACCCACTTCTAAATATTGTTTACAAAATCCAGATTTAACAGAACCATTTCTTTTGGTTGGAATTGATTAAACCAATTTTTTGGACGTGACGAGAAAATTTTTTGATTGAATAATAATTTTTTATATATAAAGAAAGCAAGTGTGATTAGCACAATTGTGAAAATAATGTGAATAAAATTGATATGAATATGATAAATTGCTATAGACAGAGCAAAAAAGTTTTATTTTATTATTTATTTTTTTAATAGAGAAGAAGAATCTTCTTTTCTAATTATTAATAAAGTTTGTTTGAAAAAATTATATACAAAATTCTTTTTATATCTATGATGTTTATTAATATCATACTTATTTATGGACATTATTTGATCTCTATAACCCTTTTAAGAAATAAATAACGATTATAGTCATGCCAATAGACTCGGAATTTCCAAAAAATCATAAAATTATAGGAAAGCATAAACATGAAGATGGTAGATTTCATTTTGTATGGGGTCCAGGACGATCTGATGCAGAATCTTCATCTGATGAACAGGTTCAACAGGCATACAAATCCAGAGGAGAAGATTATGTTCCCTTGGGAGTCCATGGCACTTTCGTCGGAGTAGACTGGGATTCTTGTATTGCAGATGGAGCTTGTATAGAAGCATGTCCGGTACAAGTATTTCAATGGTATAGAACTGAACATGATGTACCTGCTGCAGAAATGACTAATGCTACAAGTACTGGAATAGGAGAAAATCAAGATAGGGAAGGAAGAAAAGACTATACTGATAAATCCGACCCAGTAAGAGAAAATGATTGTATTTGGTGTATGGCCTGTGTAACTGTTTGTCCTACTCAGGCAATAAAGGTAGATGAAGCAAATTTAGACGTTCATAAAAAGACAGCAGAAACAGCTACCTAGATAAAAAAATATAATTTAACAATTACTATTATATATTTTCTTAATCCCGTTTATACAGAGAGAAAAAGATATTCCATCTTTCAATATTTTTTTACCTTTTGATGTTATTTTATAATAAATTA
>DASSVK010000148.1:0-5686 GCA_035706205.1 Nitrososphaeraceae archaeon
AATAAAAAAAGTCGATAAGTATTAAGGTCATGTAGCTCAGCCTGGCCAGAGCGAAGGTTTTGTAAACCTTAGGTCGTGGGTCCAAATCCCACCATGACCTTTAGTTCTTTACGAGTAAAGCTAAGTTTCTCGCCATAGTGCACGAGCTTTTGCTAAGATCAGAAATGCGATGGCATATACTAACTGTACTGATATTCCAATCAATAAGGACCAATTTTGAGGGGTATCAAATCCCATTGCATATTGAATCATCAAGGAAGCATGTGTTGTAGGAACTATATAGGAAGCATATTGAAGAATTTCGGGAAGCTTGGAAATTGAATAAAATACAGGAGGTAAAATAGCTAAAAAAATATTAACAAAAGATATGATCTGGGTTGCATTTTTCATATATAACATATGGGAAGATAAAAAGAAACCCATACTAGAAGTAGAGATCCACACAATTATTATGATAAAGAAAAGTAATGGAACGTAAACTAACATAACACCGAGATAAAAAACTAAAAATAATAAAATTAGAAGGGCTGGCAACCCAAATAAAATCTCAGATAATGCTAAACCTATCATATAGGTTAATGGCGATACAGGAGATGCTACGAACATATCTTGAATTTTATATTCTGTTTTATAATAGGTAATATCTTGTCCCAATGCTAAACCATATCCTACTAAAGCCATGACTAAACTTCCGCTTATAGCAAATTGAGTATATTGCCCATCGCTGATGATGAATAAAACAAATAGTAAAGAAAAAGGAGTTATCGCAGAAAAAATTAAGGAGAGAGGGTTTCGTCTCAACCATAATATTCCTGTTGTATATGCTATAATCAAAATTTGATAAAAGATAAATACAAAAGAATTATTTTTTAACGGAAAACCAATACCTCTATAATTATTTTTCTCCCTAGGAAAAACCATTTTATTTATAAATTTTTTATTATAGATAATTATAAAAATATATTTTTTTATCCTATTTAGTACAATTGAAATTAATACATAAAGGAAAAGTCAAAGATGTTTATCAGTCTCATAATAATAATCTCTTATTTGTTTTTTCAAATAGAATATCTGCATTTGATATTGCAATGAAACAAGAAATTCCAAGAAAAGGAGAAATCTTGTGTAAATTTGCAAAGTTTTGGTTTGAGGGTCTCAATGTTGATAACCATTTGATAAAAACAATTGACAACAACAAAATGTTAGTAGAAAAATTATCAATGATACCTATTGAATGCGTAGTACGTGGTTATTTTTATGGTAGTCTAGTTGACCGATACTACAATAATAAAATTGATATGATTAATTCACCTGACTTCCAAATTTTATCTCATGATTTTGATGCAATAATCGCTACTAAATTATCAGAACCATTGTTTGATCCTACTACAAAATCATTTGATCATGATCATCCTATATCTAAAAAAGAAATTATTTCCTCTAATATCTTGTCAGAAAATGATTTTAATTATTTGAGAAATAAATCTATTGATCTTTATCATGAGATGAGTCACATCATAGAGACAGCAGGTTTTATAATTGCAGATGTAAAATTTGAATTTGGTTTTAATAAGAAAGGCGAAATCATCTTGGGAGATTCTCTTGGCCCAGACGAATATCGAATTTGGAATAAAGAAAATTATCAGAAAGGTTTAGTTCAAGAAAGCTATGATAAACAAATTCTAAGAGATTGGCTTACCAAAATTGGATTCAAACAAAAAGTCAACGAGTATATTTTACTTAATCAAAAACCTGAACCTCCACAATTACCTTTGTCTATAATCAAAAAAATTTCAGATAGATATATCTATTCTTATGAAAAAATAACAGGAAATAAATTCAAGTAATCAAAATGAATATTTAGATATTGCTTAGAAATCTTTTACTGAAATTCTTAAAATTCCTCTTGTATTTCGATTTTGTAATTTAGATATTATTTCTCGTGGTATATGAATAGATGCTTTATCACACTTTACTGAAGCAGTCCGTGAACATACAAAATTACTGGTTCTGATTACAATATCATGTTGATTTATTAGTGTAAAATTGCTGTTTCCAAATCCATTTATTTGGAATATATCGTCTCCAACAATAATTTCTAATTTTATTGGAATGTTATCTGTAGCTATCAATTTTTGTAATTTAGGATGTAAACTATTACAAGCCTTATTAGCCTTAATTCCTATAATACAATTTCCCTCTCTTGTTAAATAGTCATCTTTAGTAATCTCTATAGTTCTAGGATGAGTAGCAAGAACATTTGGATGACCATAGAATTCAATATCATCAGATATCATTCTTTAAGAAGGTGCGTTAATAAGGTAAATTTAAATTAAACACTACAAAGTAGTAATATCGAATTGTTACCAGCAGCAGCAGGTTATGATAGAGCTATAACGGTATTTTCTCCTGATGGAAGATTATATCAGGTTGAGTATGCAATTGAGACAGTAAGAAGAGGTACTCTAGCTTTAGGGATAAAATGTAAAGATGGAGTACTTTTGGCAGTAGAAGAAAAAACAAGAAAATTACAGATTTCTGATGTCACTCAAAAGATCTTTCAAATTGATGATCACATTGGTGTAGCTGCAGCAGGTTATATTCCTGATGCAAGAGCTCAAGTTGATCATGCTAGATTTTTCGCTCAAAGTAACAAGTTAATTTATGATGAACCAGTTGATGTAGAAATAGTTGCAAAAAATATAGCAGACATGTCTCAACAATTAACTCAATATGCCGGTGTTAGACCTTTTGGAGTTGCATTAATTATAGCAGGAGTAGATAAAACAGGTGGAGAGTTATTTTTAACTGACCCTAGTGGAACCTTTATAGGGTATGATGCAATTGCTATTGGGCAAGGTAGTGATCAAGTAAATGAATTTTTAGAAAAATATTATGGAAATGATATTTCATTGGAAAAAGCAGGAAAATTAGCTTTAGAATCAATTTATTTAGTGAGCGAAGAAAAGACTGGAATTTCACATATAAAGATGTCTTTCATTGAAAATGAAAATAAAATTATGAGAAAAGTAACTGAAGAAGAAATTGACAAGTTTGCAAAAATGGCAAAAGAAAATCCTACAAATTCCAAAGAATAATCGTTCTAATTAGCTTATTATAATGTTTTTACTTAATTGATTAATATTGACAGTCAAAGTGGGATCCAAGGCTCCAAATCTACATGTTGCAGAATGGATTCAGGGTTTGCCAACGAATATTGATAAAAATATTGGAAAAGTAATTCTCGTTGAAGTCTTTCAGGTAAATTGTCCGGGATGCTTTATGTATGGGATCCCGAATGCAATAGAAATTTACAGAAATTATAGTAGAGATGATGTTGTTGTTTTAGGATTGGCTACTGCTTTTGAAGATTATGATAAAAATACAACAGATAATTTAAGATTGTTGTTGTCTTCAGGACAAGTAATTGGAGAAACATTAAATGCGCTTAGTCAATATGGACAATTACACGAAGGGAATAAAATTACCTATAAAATTCCTTTCCCTGTTGCTATGGATATATTGCGTAAGAATACTTCAACCTATTCTGAATCCCATATCCTTGATTTTATTGAGACAAATATCCCAAATTATAATTCTTTTAATGAATCAGATAAAAAAATTTTATTTGAGAGAGTAAAACATTATCTTAAAAATAAAAAATATTCTGCTCTGACTTTCGATGAATATAAACTACAGGGTACTCCTTCTGCAATACTAGTTGATAGAAAAGGCATTCTAAGAAATGTTTTTTTTGGAGCTAGCAATTATATCAATGGTTTGATAAATCAATTAGTAAATGAATGAATAGGAAAATTAGAATTTTTGTAGCTTTACCAGATTCTTCGTTATCTGATGAGAAGAATTTGAGAGAAAAAACTATAAAAATTGGGAGATTTGCTCGGGCATTTTCTATTTTTGGTGTTAAAAAAATTATCATATATAAAGATCCAACTATTAAAAATATCAATTCAGATAAATTACTAATGAAACTAATTCTTGAATTTCTAAATACTCCACAATATCTAAGAAAGCTAATTTATCCATTAAATCATGAATTATCATATATTGGCCTTCTTCCACCTATAAAAGCACCACAACATAAAAAAAAGATTAAACTTAGTGAGCTGAAGGCAGGGGAATTAAGAATAGGGCTTATTTATCATAGAAATTCTGTTATCAATAAAGTATTTAGCAATAAAGTAACAAACAATAAAAAATTTCTCATAGATTTGAGAAAGGAAAATTATGAATATTATATAGATGTAGGCCTAGATTTTCCTATTCCATTCTTAGGAGAAGGAATTGATGGTCAAAAGATAATTGTTAAATTTATTGATTCTTATCCGAACATAAAAGCTATAAAAGCAACCGAAATGGATATAGACAAAGAATATTTTGGATATGATATAGTGAGTATTAATTCAATTGATGAGTTTCTAAGAAAGCTTGATCCAAATACATTTGTTGTATTTACATCAAAAAAGGGAATATTTTTCAAAAATATAGAATCGCAATTCAAAGATATTATCAAAAAATTCGGAACTTTATTAATCGTTTTTGGTTCTCCGAGTAAAGGAATTAGTGAAATCTATCCTGATTTTAAAAAAATAAATAATTCTATATATCTTAATATATTTCCTAATCAAAAGACTGATACTATAAGATTAGAAGAAGCGCTTTTAGGAACTTTAACAATCTTTAATCATTTCATAAACTAATTAATAGAAAGAAATTTATTGTCTTTGTTTCAGCTAAATATTTTTTCTATAATAATGAAATATTATCAGTTAACCATAAATTTTAAAAGATATAAATTTATTAATGGGATCAGAAAGTTTTTTGCTGTATCCATGGGTCATAGAAAGTATAGTGCTCCAAGAAGAGGAAGTCTAGCATTTTATCCTAGAATTAGAGCTAAGAGTCTTGAAGCCAAGGTAAGAAATTGGCCAGAACACTCTGAGAATAGTTCTCTTTTAGGATTTGCAGGGTTTAAGGCAGGTCAGATTCAAGTTATGACAACAGATGATAAAGAAAAAACTCCTAATTTTGGTAAACAACTTGATAATCCATCAACGGTGATTTCAACGCCACCTATTAATATAATCGGTATAAGATGTTATAAAAAAGATGTTTATGGAGAAAAGGCTGTTATAGATGCTTACTCAAAAGATTTACCGAAAGAATTAGAAAGAAAATTTAAGACTAAATACAATGAAAAATCTTTTGAAGTCATTGAATCATCTTTTGATTCTATTTCTTCTATTTTTGCCATTGTATCAGTTTCGCCTAAAAAAGCTAATCTATCTCAGAAGAAACCATTTGTTTTTGAAATAGGAATATCAGGAAAAGATATTCAAACAAAATATCAATATCTTAAAGATATTTTAGGAAAGGAAATTAAAATATCAGATGTTTTTCAAACTGGTCAATTTATAGATGTATCAGGAATCACTCGTGGCAAAGGTATTGAAGGTCCAATCACTCGTTTTGGAGTAAAGCGAAAACAACACAAATCTCGAAAAAGTGTAAGAGCCTTAGGAACATTGGGTCCTATCTCTCCTGCTGTTGTTATGTATTCTGTCGCAAGGCAAGGACAAAGAGGTTTCCATCAGAGAACCGAATATAATAAAAGAATATTGATGGTGTCTTCTGCTGATGGTTCTATCCAGACACAAGCACAACC
>DASSVK010000149.1:0-2122 GCA_035706205.1 Nitrososphaeraceae archaeon
TATATATTTGGAATTAAATTTCTATATTTATGTTAATATTGAATATAAACATATTTGTTAATTCTTCTTTTTGGAATGACTTTCTGATAATATTCTTGTTTCTTTTATGAAGGTAAATAAAGATAAAATCTTTGATTTAAAACTATTATTCCAGTTTCTATACCAAGATCTTTGGGATTTCTTATTAACTATATAATTTGAAGATTTTTACTGTCATAATAGAGAGAAAAAAATATATAGCATAAAATTTTGTTATTTATTATATTTAGAATCTTGTTCCTTTAATTCTGATAGAGCCCATAGATTATCAAATAAGTTACAAAATTGAAGAATACTATTATTATTATTTGTTAAGTAAATAGCTAAAGATTGATTAATATTCACACATTGTTTCAAATCTATAGAGATTAATTGTTGATTATCTATTATAAAAGCAAGTATATCAAATCCTAATGGTTTAACTATCTTTCTATACTCTATATTCAATAAACTAGCAGTAGAATTTCTTGATAACAAAAGTTTTAGATTAGAAGAGGTATCAAATAAAATTCGTATTATTAAATTATTATTAATATTGATATTAGAATCAGTCAATAATAAATTTAAATTTTTGATTAAATTATAATTATATTTGTTTTGTATATATATTAATAATGAAATTTCAGTTTTTGCCTTGTCTATCCATGTATTTACAATATCTTTTATTTCTTCTTTATCAAAATTTAAATAAGCATTACTATTACTATTATTCTCTATAATCTTGGATTTATCTTGTTTTTTTTCTAAATACACCAATTGTTTTTTATTTGCTATAATACTTTGCTCTATTTTTTTATTTAATATTTGTAGTATTTTATCATACCAAAATAAAGCTCCAGCAAGAAGAATATAAGAGAAATTATATACTATATCCCAAACCCATGCATACTCTATAGCAATATTTTGTCCTAAATTAAAAGAGAAAATATATCCTACATTTGCAAATGTATTTAATACTATAGCTAATGATATTAAAGCCCTATGAATAAATAAGATCTGCTCAGAACGTAAATTCCATAATAAAATCAGGGCTGGTATTAATATTGCTCCATCTGCTATATGATATAATATATCAACTAATATCAAATAAGTATCATTTGAATATGTTGCTATACTTGATTGAGCTAAAAGCTGAATTAATAGTGCTGTAAAAATAGTAATTATAAATACTGAACTTTCACTAAATTTTTTATTTTTATTCCAAAAGTAAAAAGCTGAATATAAATGATAGCCTACAAAAATATAACCTAAAAACCATAAAATATCTGCATAAGAAGGATATGGTATACCAATTTTAAATACAGTTTGATAATATGTATATACAATTTCAGCTGAAAACCAAAATACTATTCCAATAAAAAGTGATACATATTTTTTTACTTCATTTTTACGACTTTTCTCTCTAAGTATTACTATGAATGCTGATAGTAATGCTAATCCTGCACTAATATCAATTACCCAATTACTAAACACAAATTGTAGTTCAAGACTAAAAGTAGATGAAGTTAAAACATAAACTAAAATAGAGGAGATAATTGATAATACAATTAGTATAATTAATACTATTTTTAAATCAATAATAGTACAATGTATAATATCTGATACTTTACTCATTAGTGTATATTTAATTAAATAGAATCAATATATAAGTAGTTAATATATAATTATTTTAATCTTCATTTTAAAAATAATAATAATTTTTTAAAATTTAGAAATATTTTCAAATCTTTGAATTGTGATATGATATGAATAATTTAGTTAGTTGTTGTAAAATTAAATAGGTAAAAAAATTTAGTATTGTTAATGTTGCTTTTGATGTTATTGATTGTTGTTATGTTATTACAACTTTACACAGCAATATGTATTATAAATGTCTTCATTAGTCTAAAACTCTATAGTTGTTAATATTATTATTATAGAACTCTAAGTTTAATAGATATTTTAGCATTTAATTTACATTGTTAAATGAATTAAAAAATACAAATGAAACTAATAATAATAATAATATATCCTTAGATTTTGATATTCAAAGATATCTTGATGTAGATATATCTGATTCTAATTTATATGAAAAAGAATTTGA
>DASSVK010000150.1:0-2470 GCA_035706205.1 Nitrososphaeraceae archaeon
AACAGAACAAGCTCAACAAGAACAAGAAGAAGAATAATTTATCCTAAACTTTTGAAATTAATCCGTTGAGACATCTAACTATATTCATAGATTTCAAATTTTCATCTATTGATAGTATTCTTTCTAAAATTAATATGATTCCTTTATAATGATACTAATGATTATAGATGCATAATTTTTCTTCCAAAATTTTTGAACTACTTAATTAACGGGCTCAGGGACTAGTTAACTATTTTAACACAATTTTATAGTTCTACAAAAAAGAAATTAACAATCCAAATAGAAAAACATTTATAATGTCTTATGTCAATTAAGTAACTATAATAATCTACATAAAATAACCATATCTTTTTAATTTAATCTTTTATTGAAAGATATTAATCTCAATTATATTTTTTGGCGCCTCAAAATTTGATTATTAAAAGGTATTAAAAATTGTTTCTAACATGAATTACAAAATTGTATTAACTTCATTCATCTTCATCATAGCATATAATACAATATATCGCAGTGATGTCATCTGTATCAGTGTCATATTCTTTGTAGCAATAGTTGACAATGTTAGTTTTCTGCTCAGGTATACAGTCTATTCCACTTGTCTTTGTTTCTCCAAATACAGATGTAGAAAATGAACTATAACTCATCGCAACAACGAAAAATGATATAACAATAAAAATCAAATGTTTGTTAAGCGTTATCTTTTAGTAATGATCGGTATTATTAAAATATTATTATTATCAATTATAGTAACTAATTTTCAAGTTAGGTGGAATCCTCATTTCACTACAATTTATTTTTTTAATGTAAATTTTATAAATAACGATTCAAAGGATGTGATGGCATTTGAATGACAGTTGAATCCTCTTTTTTGTAGGATTCATTAGTGAATTTTAACATAAACTAAGAAATAATCTTTACTTTTTAATTCTGCAAATATTTAATTGTTTTCAGAATACTAAAAAAATTGTAAGGTAAATCAGATTTAGAAAATTAAACCATATTTAACTTTTCTACAAGTTCCTTAGTTGGAAAGAAATAACAAAAGATATAATATAAAATTATTAAAATTAATAAAATAACCTCTTAGATATGAAGATTTAATTTATATATCAAATTTGATAAAAAGTAACTATGAATAATAAAACTTTTTCAATAATCATGATGAGTTTAATTGTATTAGATTTTCTATTGCTACTGGTTGTGATATATCAATTCTTTAGATAGTTTATTATTTATGCCTTATAAAAAATATCATTTCACTTTTATTTGTTAAAATAATGGCATAATAATTAAAATTTGTTACTAATTTTTTAGACCATTAAAATACAAATAGTTAAATCAAAAGTGCACTCAAATTATAGAATAGATATAGAAAGTGAGTGTACAATCAAATAGGACTTTAAATTCATTAAACAACAAAAAAGGAGAAACATGATCTACATAGTAAAAGTTTAATAAAGTAAATGAAAATAGTATAGAAATCATAATAATACCATTAATTATAAGCAAATTCCTAAAATATTATTTAATTTAATCTTTAATGACTATTATATCATTAGAAAAACTTACAAAATTTGCTACAAAATACTACTTTTTATCAAAAATCTATACATCTATATGTAAGAAATATAATATTAAGTTATGCGAACTTTTTTTCAATGGTGGAATGCTCTTCCAGATAATTTAAAAGATCAGTTTGTCAAAGAACAAAATAATGAGAATAATCAAATATTAGACAAAACATCTCGAATTAATGATGTTTTAAAAAAATTCGAATTTATAAATGATGATATGAATTATAAAAAACCCTCCCTTAAAGAATTAAAATATTGGATTGAGACCGATCAATTATAAGTTGTTTGTTATAAAGTTATAAATTCTCTTTAGAAAAGGATTTGCTAATTGTTCAGATAAACTAATTCTATTATCTGGAATATTATAGATGAATTAGAAAGATTGATTAGGTAAATAATAAAAATTATAATGATCTTATAAAAAATGATATTACTTTTAAACGTTGTAATCCTTTATCAATACTTCCAACTTCATCTATTTTAAAATTTTTGTTAATATGCTTTAAAAAATTTAATATTAGTAATTTATTACTAATTTTTTATAAAAGCCATAGCCATTTGGGTACAACAGAGATTAGGCTATAGCAACTAGACTAGTTTCTATGTTCTAGTAATATATTACATAATAAATTATTTAAAAATTGGAGATAATTTAGTAATAAAAGAAATTATAGTCATCTTTACATAAAAATAAACTAATAATAATAAATAATGTAGAAGGCTATTTTTCTATATAATAACCGTTCTTTTCTTCAATTAGTTTCCTTTGATTCCTTGTGCAACAAGTATAGAATAACATCCAAGACCACATTTTTCACATATGGGTTTTAATCCTTTATTGTTGGCACTTCCAATACAACATGGTTGTTTGACTCTTCCCATATGATCTAACGACA
>DASSVK010000151.1:0-4640 GCA_035706205.1 Nitrososphaeraceae archaeon
TTATATTTACTTAATAACTTCTGAAGTGTTAATTTGTCTATTTTAATCTCATAATAATTAAGTTCATTTTGTCTACGTACCTTGATAATGTCTGCATCTTTTAATCTTGACAAATGCCATGAGACAGTGGAAGGTACCTTCTTTGTATAATTAACGATATCATTAAATCTACAAGGTCCTGATTCAAACAAATATAGGATAATTTTTCTAGCAGTATTTTGACGTAAAAGTCCTACCGAATTAGATTCAACAGTGGAAACATCATGACAAAAATATCTGGTTGTTCTATTGTTAGATCTATGCACTCTAACTCTTCCAGAATTATCCAAGAGATTTAAATGATAAGACAAAACACCATTAGATACTCCAGTAATTCTTAAAAGTTCTCTGTATCTTATGCCTGGTGATTCATTAACAAATTGAATTATTCTATCTTGAATTGTATTAATTCTATTTTCATATCTAGTCTTATTAGCCATATCACAATTCACCGTGGACTTTTCAAGAAAGAAATACCAAAGAATACAACCATAATTAATAATATAACATGAGAGAGCTCAATATTAACTTGCGGAATAAGCATTATATCAAAATCTTCTGTTGAATTCAGTAGATACACATATTCAGCAACAACAAGTGTCATAAATCCAAAGGTCATGAGTAAAATACGAGTAGTCTTAGATTTGAGATATGCCAAGAGAGAAACAACAGCAAGAAATTGTGAGATTATTAATGAAACTAGATGTAATATGATATGATATATCATATGTGGATGAAAAACATGAGGAAGAATAAATGGAACTACAGATAATGAAATAACAATACTTGCAATTAATACCAATAGTCTTGGTTTATTGTAAAAAGCATCTGCATTATTGTAATTTCGTAACAACAATAAGAACAATATCAATAGTCAACATAAATGTATTATGGTACAACTTTTGAATAGTATGAAATTTTTATAGTTAGGTATAATAATAGAGATATATAACCATTTTATAATGAAATATTCGATGTTTGTACTATAAAGTATAAAAGTAATCTACTCTAGAAAAGTTTAATGCAAAATATAAAGAAATACAGCATCATGGCAATTTTAACTCTCTCAGTTATAGCAGGAATCTTTTATAATATTCCATCATCATATGCTCAAGAAGGTAATCAAACTCAAACAGCAGAAGAAAAAGAAGAATATAGTGAAACAAGTGCAGTAAGAGATTCAGTTACAGTATTATTACAAGACATGATTATTCCAGCAACAGATTTTATACATCTTTATGATTCTACACCATACAATATAATGAATGGACATATTGCTTTAAAAGCTCCATGTGAAGACGATAGCACTACTCCAATTCAAGTTTTAATTGGTTCAGCTCCCAATATGACAGCAGCAACTCTTGAAAATTTACCTACTCTATCAACACCTGGAACACAATGTCTATATCATGTTGATTTAATTCCAAGTGGAAATGTAACAACACTTACTGATATTGCACTATCTAATACTTCAGAGGAAGATATAGAATTTCCACCAAGTGCAACAGTTGTAATAGGTATAAATGAAGTAACCAAAGGAGAACATGGAGGAGAGCATTCTGAAAGTACAGAAGAACATGCTACTGCTGCTACTACAACAACAGCAGCAGAAGCTATACATACAGAATAATAATAAATAACTTCTAAAAAAAATAACTTCTTTTTTTAAATTATAACTATTATAAATATTATTATTGTCCTTTAACAAAAAAACTTTTAAAAATGAGTTTATCCAAGGTTCATATCTGCTCGGTCTCATTGTTGAAATAGGTTTTATTCTTTAAAGTTATAAGACATATACAAATAATAAAATAAGTAATACTAAGCAATGTCCAATGATGATTTTAGGCTAAGGAAAATTGATGAAGAGACTATATTAATTAGTGACTGTATTATCAGAAACCAGTATGACAAATACCTTAGTTTTGTAGTAGGCTATGGCTTGTATTTTTGTAGTACATATACTAATACTTGATGTGTATATTATACATATATAATAAAATATTTAAAAATTTAAAAGATAATTTAACTATAGTAATTAAAACCATAATCGATTAACTAGTGCCTAAAGTGAAGATGATTTATACTATAAGGTTTATCAATAATAAAGTACATTTTTTTATCATGACATCAATTCAATATGAAATCGATATCAATGCACCTGTAGAACAAGTATATGAATATTATACCAATCCAGATAACATAAAACAAGCATGGCCTCAGGACATTGTAAAAGAATCAGAATCATTATCTGGTTCTAAAAATGAAGACGGTTCAGAAATGAAAGTAAAAGGAGAATACATGGGAAGAGAAGATGAAATGATTTTAGAAGTAACTGAAAAAGAGCAAAATAAAAGACTGGTAACTCAACAGAAGGAAGGACCATTCAAATCATGGACAAGTAGACAAGAATTTAATCAAAGTAATGGACAAGGTACTCTTATAAGACATGTTATTGATTATGAATTACCAACAACAGGAAAAATTGCTAATTTCCTTTCAGGAGACCAGGCAAAGAATAAGATACAACAAGGATTACAGCAAGCAGCACAAACAGTAAAGCAAAAATTAGAATCAGCATAAACTAATAGTAGAGTTCAATAAAAAATTTCTCAAATAAACAATTCTTATAATTTTTTTTATTACAATATAAATCCTATATATTATATATTTATTTATTAATTCTTAAAATTCTTATTTTCTGCTTTGAATATGTTACTTTATTATTGTTATTGCCATAGTCTGACAAAGAAAAAGAAAGAATATATTTAGAAGATAAATAGGTTTCAGGAATGACAATGATTTGGTTGATTTGCCTATTTTATGATTGCCTTGAAAGAGAATATATTGCAAATAATATTTCGTTACAATCTTATTTATTAATTCTTGAAATTTTCATTCTAGAATTTGATTATGTTAGTTTAAAGAGTCATAAAGTGAATAAAATAATAATAAAAGACATTAAATATCATTCAATGTAAATTGATCTAATATCATACCATTATTAGCATGAAATTGACCAACTAATGTCTTGCCCTTATTTTTTATCTCAATTTCTAGAAAGCCAAATTTACTTTCCTGAGTAACATAATACCCATGTTTTTCTTTAACAGGATCTAGTTCATCTCCTGCTGTACCTACAGTTAGAAATATTATTCCATTATCTTTATCTGAATAATCTGATTGTGAATTATTTGTAATTATTGGTTTTGGTTCTATTTTCTTGTTTGTATTTTTTTCATATTCTTCATTGTATAGTATAGGGTAGGTTCTCTCATAATATTGGTTATGACTTGATATTACCAAGTCTACATCATACTGCTGAAAGAGTTGCTGATATACGTCACGTAGTTGTTCTGCTTCCTTTTTATCCTGTTTAGTTGAATAAAGAGGTTTATGTTGATGAATTATAATCCAATTTATACTAGAATTTTTTGATGTTTTTTCCAGATCACTTTTGATAAATTCATATTGTTTGCTTCCTTCTTCGAAAGGATGTTCTGTAGACATAGTTATAAAATGTATATTTTCAAAGTCATGTGAGTAGTATGGATTTTTTACATTATGGTAATCGACTATTTGTTTGTAAATATGTGAAAATTCAGTATCATGATTTCCTATTGCAATTTTCATTTTATCTTTTATTGGTTTTGACATATCAATCCAACAAGACGCAGATGGAGATTCCTTTACCTGATCACCAGTTGTAATTATAAGTTCAGGATGTTGAGCAAGAATATTATTTATTGTCTTTTTTGTTTCTTCATTGCAGTACCAGTCTCCTGTTGCTATAAAGTTATAGTCTCTTGAAGCAATAGTTGCATTTTGAACATTTTCGGCAGCAAATGTTTGTTGTATATTATTTAAAAATAATAAAAATAAAATAGGAATAATTATGGCAAAAATATTTTTTAAATAAAATAAATATCTTCTCATCATTATAAATCACCTTGTTACTATAACCATTAAGAGCTCTAAAAGATAAATAAAAATTTTGTTGTAATTCTATATAATGAAAAGATAATCATCATCTTTATTTTATATATTTATATATTATGTTTATTATTTCAATTTCATTTGTTAAATAAGTTAGACTATGAATAATAATAGTAAATTAAAAGGATGTATTAGAATATTTTCTTATTTGATATCATCATATTTTTTTTACCTTTATTTTATTCATTTACTATTCTAATTTACAATAAAGAATTTTTTTTAATTAGATTGTCATAGTTTGAATAGATATATCGCTATCTTTATAATCTGATGTTAAAAAGATTGATTATTTTTATTATTAGATATTTCAGATTTTAAGGTAAAATAAAGATAAATCAAAAATAACAGGTGAATCTTCCCAAACAACAGCAGAATATTGTGTAAAGTATGGCTTTTTAGCATCACCTGATTGTTGGTAATAAAATTAGTAATAATAACATTAATATAACTCATACATTTAGCAGATACAAAATAAATTAAAATTTGTTATATATTGATAACAAAGAAAAAAATTGAAAATAAATTTTCTAACCTGAACAAATAAAAAGATATGGATCAGAAAAAGATGCTAATATAACAAATGGTACTGTAAAAGCATAGTTGTT
>DASSVK010000152.1:0-2927 GCA_035706205.1 Nitrososphaeraceae archaeon
AAATTAAATTAAATTTCTTAAAGGAAATAATTATTAGTAGGAACTAGTGTTTGATCCGTCCGATAAGGATTATAAATATTCTATTATATTTTTTCTAATTGTTTACCAAATTTGATAACATATGGTGTTATAAATGTTGTAATCATTGTTACAACCCCTACTAAAGGCAATAAGAAAGACGCAATTATTCCTAAGTCATATCCTGTTTTGACCACAATTAGAGATAGTTCACCCTTAGCCATTGACATTCCTAATCCTGTTCTTAATGCAGTAATATTACTATACTTTGCTTTAATTAAAATGCCAGTAACTATGAATAATTTGGATACAAAAGATGTTATAATAAGAACCAATGCAGGTACAATAAAAGATCCTATAGCAGAAATTTCCATTAGCATTCCGACAGATATAAAAAATACTGCAGCAAATAAGTCTCGCAAGGGAATAGTAATTACTCTAGCAAGAGAAGCATGTTTTGATTCAGCCACTAGCACTCCAGCCAAGAAAGCACCTGTAGCAGTAGATAATCCTAATAATTGAGCAGAAACTGATAGACCAAAACCTAGTCCTAAGATAGAGAGTAAGAATAACGCATAGTTATTTGTTTTTCCAATTTTATCTATAAGGGGAGTAATATATCTTGAACCAACTATCAAAATGCCTCCTATAAATAAACCTACTATTACAAGTGATACTGCTATTGCCAAGAGATTCAGTTCACCTTCAGCACCTTCACCACTACTACCAACACTACCAATATCTTGTATAGCCACCGATTGTAAAATCCCAAGAATAGTTATAGCAAGAATATCTTCAACTATGGATATTCCTAATAGTAATGTAGTAGATTGATCATTTACCATATTAAGTTCTTGCAATACTCTTATTGTTATTACTGTACTAGTAATTGACATTGCAAGGGCAATAAATAAAGAATCGTAATAAGAAAAATTCAAAGTCTGGGCTACAACAAATGATATAATAAGAGTTCCTAATGTCTCACATAATGCTACTATTGCAGATATTTTACCTACTGATCTAAGTTTTGCTATTGGAAATTCAGTACCTATAACAAAAAGTAACATAATAATTCCAAGTTCTGCAATTGCATTAATTGTTTCCAGATCAGTTATGTAACTAAAAGGTGGAGTATGAGGACCAATAATAATACCTACTAAGATATAACCAATAACCATAGGTTGTTTTAATTTAAAAGTAACAAGAAGTACAATTGCAGCAACAATCATAATTATTGCAAAATCTTGTATAAAGGATTGTGATGGTGCAAGATATGTAGGAACTTCAAAATATGTTGAAAACATTATATCTAATTCTCCATTCTAGTAGTAAATATACAATTATGGTATCTTAATGATTATCTATTTGAATCTATTTAAAATGACAGATAGGTTGAACAATACTGTTAATCTATATGCATTATTTTTATCACAAGAAAGTAAAAACTTTTCATGATAATCTTAACAATTTAGATATAGGGTTATTTTCAGTGATGGTGTTCCATTCTGTACCTTATGCAAGATAGATGATTGTGCACATACAGGTTTTGCTATATGTGCACAACAAAATATTTTTAAATAAAATTTACATATATAATTAACAACTAAAAATAAAGATGATTTTTTAGATTAATTCATTATAATATTATCATTCTTTATCATACTCATGATCATGATTATTCGATATTCCATTTAACTTGATAAATTTTAATAAATCTGTATGGTCATCAATATTATAATATTTTTTCATATTTTCCAAGGTCCCATCATCATAAATCTTTAATTTTTTTAGGAAGTTATCTTTTATTATTTCATTATTTTCTCGCATATAACTTATTTTTCAAATTCATGTTACTTAAGTGTTTAAAAATTACTATGATTTTAGAATGAATTTGATACAAATCTAAATTGATAATTATTAATAGGCATATGGACTTTCTATAATTCTATCAACAACAAATTGTTTGGACTAACCTAACTATGAGAATTAACATTGTTATTCAATTTTTAAATATACTATAATTGATAATATGTTACACTGTAAAACATGTGATAGGCATAAACAAGTCATAGCTTACTATTTCTCTTTACCCTATCTCTATATCTAGTAGGCTATGGCTTTTATTATTACTAATAATAGCAATAATATACTCTATTATATTAAAAATATTAATAACTCAAAAATTAGATTATTAATTCAATTCTATAGAATGAATATTTTTATT
The DNA here is from genome assembly GCA_035706205.1 of Nitrososphaeraceae archaeon. Taxonomy (GTDB): domain Archaea; phylum Thermoproteota; class Nitrososphaeria; order Nitrososphaerales; family Nitrososphaeraceae; genus TH1177. The sequence goes on from DASSVK010000152.1 coordinate 2,243, forward strand.
TTTGAAATTTAGTGTAAATAGCAAAATCACAAGAGAAATTATTACATGAATAAAGATTATGGAAGGTTCAGTGCCTATTGCCATAATTATACTTTTAAAAAATTTTACATAATAAAAATATGCTCTTCAATGATATTACTGATTTAATTCTAATCTAAAATAATAGAATAGAATGTTAAAATTAGTATCATCATACACAGTACTAAAATAAACTTTTTGGAATATCGTCTTCTTCTTCATAATAATAACCAAGTATATTATCTACTGTTTCATCCAAACTAGTATTGCTTTTTATCAAGACTACAACAGTTTTATTCATTTCTGAAATACATAACAACCTTATTTTTTCATACTCAAAGATTTTCCATTTTAATTTTCCTAATATTTCACTACTATTGATAATAATCTTTTCATTTTCTTCTTTGAGTATATCTTTAAAATTGGTGGATATATCTTCAACAAGTCTTTTTTCAATATCTATATTTTTAGCAATATTCAAATCAGTTACTTCTCCTTTTGAGTTTATTGTGAAAACAGCAAATATATCATCCTCAATTTCTACTAAATGTTTAATCTTGTCATAACTTGCATCATTATTCATTTGTATAACATAAATATATACTATTTAGCATTTAACATTACCCCATTAAATTACATTAAGACATTAGAGAATGAAACATGATTA
>DASSVK010000153.1:0-16690 GCA_035706205.1 Nitrososphaeraceae archaeon
AATGATTGAACCTACGGAAACAGAAAGTAAAGAAACATTGGATAGATTTGCAGCAGCATTAAAAAGCATAGCAAATGAGATAAAAGAAAATCCAGATATTGTCAAAGGAGCTCCATATACAAAATTAGTTGGCAGATTAGATGAAGTTGCAGCAGCACGAAAACCCAATTTAAGGTGGATTGCTTTTTCACAATCTGACGGAAAAGAAGATGGTGAGAAAAATTGTATGTTGAAAAATCTATAAGAAATAGTAGTAATGATTAATGAAAAAGACACATAATATATACAAATCCAAAAAATTGATCAAGATTTCACTTGAATATGATGAAGATAGTAAAATAATTAACTCAATAACAATAACAGGAGATTTTTTTCTTTATCCGGAAGAAACGTTGGATGAACTTGAGGTCAATCTTATTGGTACAAAACTAGGAAAAGATGAGATTAAGCAAAAGATCGAGAAATGTTTGAATGACTCTGAAACATTTGGTTTTGATTCAGAATCTTTGACAGATGCAATACTTGGTTGTTTGAAGGAAGAACAAGAATAGGGAAGAAATGAAGGAAAGGAAGAAGAAAAATGAGAGGGAAACTATGAGCTTTAAGTTTAGCAAAATTAGAACTTTAGAAACAGGATATAATTCAGGACCATGGAATATGGCTCTTGATGAGGTATTAATGAATTGTATAAATTATCACAGTATGCCAATTCTAAGAATTTACGGCTGGCAACCACCGACTGTGTCAATAGGATACTTCCAGAGCATGGATGAAGAAGTAGATATAAAAAGATGCAGGCAGATGGGTATCGATGTTGTCAGGAGAATAACAGGAGGTGGAGCAATATTGCATGAATCTGAATTGACTTATTCATTCATTACAAACATTTATCCAAAAAATATAATGGAATCTTATAATTTGATATGTGATGCAATAGTGATGTGCATAAATAAGCTTGGCTTTAATGCAGAATTTGCTCCATTAAATGATATAATTGTCGATGGCAAAAAAGTGTCGGGGAATGCTCAAACTAGGAAGAAAGGTATACTATTGCAACATGGAACAATATTATTAAATGTTAATTTTGAGAAGATGTTCTCTGTGTTAAAAATTCCATCAGAAAAATTCAAGGATAAGATGATTAATGATGCAAAAGAAAGAGTAATGGGATTGAATAAGACATTTGAACAGGTAGCATACAATCTAAAAGAATCATTTAGTGAAAAATTCGGTGCTGAGATTATTGTTTATGATTTAACTAGCAAAGAAGAGAAAAGTACTAAAAAGTTGGCTAAGGAGAAATATACTTCAGATCAATGGAATCGGAAAAGGTAAATTGACTTATTAAAAGACTTATTTGTCAAGGATTTGAAAGTTACGTAGACGGATATATGTATGATATAGTGGTTATAGGAGGTGGACCTGGTGGTTATGCTTGTGCCATTAGAGCAGCGCAACTTGGTGGTAATGTCTGCTTAATTGAAAAGAATGGACTAGGTGGAACTTGTACTCAAAGAGGATGTATTCCTACTAAGTATCTTCACTCGTCAGGAGATATAATGAGAAGAGCGACTGGTGCAAAGAAAAATGGTTTAAATATCCAAATTGAATTAAATTACAAACTTCTAAAGTCTAGGATGAAGGCTACAGTTTCCAGACTTACGTCAGGGATAAAACTTCTTCTCAAAAGTAATAATGTTAATCTACTAGAAGGTCAAGCACATATAGTTTCAGCAAATAAAGTGGCAGTTAATAACAATATGATAGAAACAAAAAATATTGTTATTGCTACTGGAAGTTATCCTATTTGTTTGCAAGGTTATGAATTTGGAGAGAATATACTATCGACTACCTCAATTCTAGAATTAGAAGATCTGCCTAAATCCATTACTATTATAGGAGGTGGATATAGTGGATGTGAATTTGCTTCTATCTTGAATGCTCTAGGATGTAAGGTATCTCTAATCGAGGCTGAAAATCATCTATTGCCTTTTCAAATACAAGAAATTGGAAATGCAATTGAGAAATATATGAGACTAGATGGAGTCAATGTAATTACACAATCAAGAGTAGAAAAAATCAGTGACAACATAGCTTTTGTTAATGGAGAAAAAATTGTAGCAGAAAAGATACTCATTTGTGTAGGCAGAAGACCAAATATAAGTCCTAATGAACTAAATAATATTGGAATAAAATATAATCAACAGGGCATTTATGTAAATGAAAAAATGCAGACCAACATTCACAATGTGTATGCAATTGGTGATGTAACAGGTATGTATGAGCTTGCACATGTTGCCTCGAGGCAAGGTGAGGTTGCTGCTGAAAATATAATGGAAATAAAAGATAACAATAAAATCGATTATCAATCTTTACCTGTGTGTGTATTCACTTATCCAGAAGTTGCTTACGTAGGGGATTTAAAAGGAAGGACTGGAGAATTTCCACTTGCAGCAAGTGCAAAGGCAAATTGTTTAGGAGATACACGGGGCCTTATTAAGGTCTTTGAGAAGGAAGGAAAACTTGTGGGAACTTATATTATTGCACCGCATGCAGGTGAGATAATAGGTGAAGCAGCATTAGCAATCAAAATGAAACTAAGTCCTAAAGATATATTCCATATCATGCATGCTCATCCTACCCTTCCAGAGTCATTTGCAGACGCTGTAAGAGACATTAATAATCAGGCCATCCATCTTCCATCGAAGAAGGAGGATCAAATTCGTAAATTCGTTGATCCCTACTAGTACGGTACTACGAGGGAATTATCTTTTTTATGATATCTTGGAACTCATAGTTATACAGAATTCCCTCCATTCCTCCTGATTCGAATCACCGACATTAGTAATTTTAAAAGTTCCTCTTCTCCTTCATAAATAAATCATATTGTTAAATAAATTTTTTTATTAAAAAATAGAATTGACAGATAATTAATCTAATTAAATGTTCATATAATTAGGAACAATTCTTTGTATAATTTATTATATTTGATACTAGTTTTGGATCCGATGATGGGCGCTGGAACTACTGGTATAGCAGCATTGAAAGTAAACAGAAAATTTATTGGCATAGAAAAGGATATTCAAACTTTTGAAATAGCAAAAACAAGAACTAAACACTTTATCTATTGATGTTATGAGTATCCTACTTATTACTATACATGACAAAGTAGAAGAGAAGTCTATTGTATAGTATAATAAAGAAGATAGTACCTAAGAAATTTATATCTTATTCAATTCCCCAATTAGAGAAATCGGTAATATCTCTTTCCAGCTGTCGTTCTAGCTTTTGAATTCTTCTAGCATACATTTCCAATTTGTCATATTCTCCTTTTTCCTTAGCTATTACAAATCCAAGCCAGCATTTGTTTAGAGCTCCATATGTCTGATTAACATAGTACGAAGATGGCAATTCATCATAATATAAATATCCCTTTTTGTAAGACTTTAAAGGATCCCATTTCTTTAGCTTCAACCATTTATTAAGACTATATCTGTATTTATGATATCTCATTCTATACACTATTATTAGTAAGACAGTCTTTAAAAGAAAATTTTATTTTATTTTTGATTATAGCCTGCTGCTATATATTGTGTACATCATAAAATATTTTATTTTTTATAAACTTTGCTAAAATAGATTTTCAATTAATGTATTTGGCTATGCAAGGTCATAAAAGCTATACTAACCGTACTATTCAAAACTTTATTACATTTAATTTTGTAGCATACTTATACATAAGTCATAAAGTTACTGATATTTCTAAAATTATGACTATTATATATAATAAAATAATTTGTTAAAATAAATGAAATAAATTATTTCTAAATATTTCTGAAAAATTTGTTATTCTTCTGTCATTATTCGATCATGCATTATTTGAGTCCATTCTTGATGAGTAGCTATTCCTTTTCTTTCTAATAGATCTATTAGAGCCATTATCATATCTTCCTGAATATTATTTTATTAATAAATTTCTTTTAACTAATTTTGGAATATTGAATACAAATTCTAAAAACATTTTCATTCAAAATGATCAAATAGATAAAATTATTTTTTAGTAATAATTTGCACTACAAGATTGTGTCAAGAACAGTTGACGATCTTCCAAACCCGTTAACCAACTTGACTCATATTTAGATATCAAGTCTCTAGATGCAATAAAACATTATTAATTACTATACATAATTAGCAATAGTAAATTTACTTGTTTGTTGGGTTGCTACTACTACGTACACAATCTAAACACCAAACTTCAGGCTTTGGTATTCCATCAATATTTCTTCTTACCTCTATCCAAACAGATAGATTCGAACCACAATTGTTACATGTTCCATCATAACTTGTTGTTGCCATTTTCAATGATATTAGCAAAATAAATTATAAAATAGTTTCAAGGATAAATGAATAATAATTCTATTTATTCACTGTCAGAATCTCCTATTACGTTAGCCTCTTTTTTTCTAATCTTCTAATTTCCATTCAAAATTTCTGATATTGTAGTTTATGTTTTTCAAAGTGACATTTCTCAGAACAATAATAGTCATTGCACATATGACAGAAAATAAGATAATCCTGACTCTTCCTGCCACAATTAGCACAACAACTAGACATATCCATATATAATAATACGTTATTATAATATGTAAATTTGTCTATTAATATTATAATACTAATTTTAAGTTAAATCATTTATTAATTTAAAAGTATAATTAGATTAGACTTTTTAATCTATTTGTATAACGATTTATCAAAAATAAAATTTTATTATAAATGAAGATGTATATTCAATTTCACATGGATAAGAGATCTATTGAGTCATAACTTTTTTGTATAATATCAAATTTTAAAATATGTTTGTCTTTTTAATTGTTAGTAACATAATTATAAGTCTATGGATCTATTGTGCCAACAAGTGTTTCATTAATTGTTATTAGGAATGGATATAGTATTAGAGTCTGTTTTAATCATTTACTTTCATTTAATTAAAATTTTTAACTATTATTAACATATTACATAAAGATAGTCTTTGATATATATAATGTCGAACTAGCCAATTAACATACAACTCATAAACTTAAAACCTACTAAACAGAAGTAAAAATTATGAATAAACTTGAAGGAAAAGTCGCAGTTATTACAGGTGGAAATAGTGGTATAGGCCTTGCCACGGCAAAGCGGTTCGTCGCTGAAGGTGCATATGTTTTCGTCACTGGTCGACGTCAGACCGAACTTAATGTAGCAGTAAGAGACATCGGTAAAAATGTCACCGATGTTCAGGGTGATGTCTCAAATCTTGCAGATCTTGATCGGTTGTACTCTATAGTAAGGCAACAAAAAGGACGCATCGACATTCTGTTCGCCAATGCCGGTCTTGGAGAATTCTCCACATTAGGGGAAATTTCTGAAGCGCACTTTGACAAAACATTCGATATCAACGTCAAAGGGCTTTTATTCACTGTGCAAAAAGCGGTTCCATTGTTTAAGGATGGTGGTTCAATCATTCTAAATTCATCAATAGCTGGATCCAAAGGAGTTGAGGGGTTTAGTGTTTACAGCGCAAGCAAGGCCGCCGTACGTTCGTTCGCTCGAACTTGGACAGTCGATTTGAGATACCGCAAAATTCGCGTCAACGCCATCAGTCCCGGTCCGATCGACACACCTGCCTTCAGTGACTTGATGCGGAATGAGGAACAGAGCAGGCAACTCAAAAAGGACCTCGTAAGCAACGTGCCGCTGAGAAGGATGGGCACTCCTGATGAAGTCGCGAAAGTCGCCTTGTTCCTTGCATCAGATGAGAGCAGTTATGTCACCGGTATCGAACTGTTCGTCGATGGGGGTGCGGCACAAATCTAGATATAGATAGTTTCTTTGACCCTGATTTTTTCTATGTTATTCTTAATCCAGTAGTTTCAGTAAAATATCTTTTAAAAATACTGGCAAATATGTTTCCAAAGATTAAGAGTATTAATTTACATAGTCTAATTCAGGAAACTATATCATTGATCTCAGTATAGTGTATAATGTAAGTAGTAAAGTTACTCACTCTACTTAGTAAAAAGTTTCAGATCCACTTATTGTCTTAGTTCTTTTTTAATATTCTATTGGAAACAATAGATGAAGATTTGAAATAAGTTTCTCAACAGCCAAATACAACTTTACCGATCCTAACTACATGTCATACTCGAAACCCTCTGACTCATATTATACTTTATGAGTATCATATCATAACTATAAAATGTTCATACTAGAAATAAAATATTGATACCAGATACTCTATAATTTTTAATCTTAAAAATGACTAAATTATATGTAATCCTTATTTTAAATGAATTACTTTTAATAATAAATGTCAGAGTATCCTTATGAAGGTAAGATTCATAGTGATGACAAAGTAAATTATTGTACTGTTTATTCATCTGATAGAATAAGAATTGGCAAGGTAGAAGCAGCATTTGCAGAATCTTTCATTGTAAAGAACGAAATGGAAAACAGAGAAGTCAAATATGAAATTCCAAGGCTAGATATTGCAAGTATAATTAATGGATCAATCACTCTCAAGCTAAAGAAAAGTGATGTAGATCAAAATTATGAAACATCTTCCATTAATAAAATATAGAATTTTACTTTAATTCTTAAATTTAAAACTACACTAAATTTTTTTTACCTAAAGATATATTAATGTATATTATGTTACCAAATCATGATATAATGAGAATTCGAAATCCCCCTAACTGGTCAACCAATTTAGGTGATACATCTTTGGGGAGATATACAAATTATTTCTTTGCTTTTCAACTACAAAATTGTGTCAAAATCATTTGACTAATCTCAGAGCCTGTATTATATCGGGATTCATATACATATTTTTTGTAATAGTAAAATAGAAAATAGAAGATATCTAAAATGTCGTAAAAACTTGAAATTATTCTGAAAAAGATAGAGAAGAGAATAGTAATAATGTAAATAGGCAATTGATAAAAGACTATTATAATATCAATTAGTTTAAAGCTCTATAAAATAATACTTATATAGTTTAAAGTTCTGTCAGAACTATTGCAATAACGAAATCAATTGTCGTCGTAGATGACGAACCAGATGTAGTTGAGCTCTTTAAAGATGCAATTTCGTTATATGGCTATGGTGTAGATGCTTTTACTGACCCATTAATAGCACTTACTCATATTAAAAGAAATCCTAAACAATATAACTTGTTAATTACTGATTTTAGTATGAGCAAATTGAATGGATGTAAACTTGGAATTAAAGTCAAAGAATTAAATGACAAGATACAAGTTCTTTTTATTAGTGCATATTCAAATATTGAATGTAACAAACTTAATTTTGAGCTATTGAACAAACCAATCCCAATACAAACTTTGATAGACAAAGTTAATGAATATACAAAATAGAAGATTGTATTAATTCAAAGCACTACTATTTGTTTTTTACATTATAAAAAAGGTAATTTTTTAAATAGTTTGTAGTACAAACGAAGGCATACGATTCTTTGAATGTAATAGATTATCAATATCAGTCAATAGCTGTAGTAGATGATGAAGAAGATATAGTTACTTTATTTACAGATGCACTCGAAGAAAATGATTATCAAGTAATGGGATTTACCAATTCTCTTTTATTTCTTGATTATGTTCGGGAACATCCAGATAGATTTGATTTGATTATTGTTGACTATAAAATGTCACCAATGAAGGGTTGCGAATTGACTAAGGAGATAGTAGCAATAAATCCAAAAATCAAGATGATACTAATAACTGCATATGATGATATAAAAAATAATGATTTAAACCTGGAAATTGTCAAGAAACCAATAACAATAACTAAACTATTGCAAATAATTCAACAACAGTTGGATTAACATTACTTGATTGTTATGATAAACATAATAACAACATCTATTACAAATGGTTTTAAATAATAATCGATAATGAAGAAAAAACCTCTAATTTTACAGAAAATTAAATGCAGAACATTATTCTAATCTAAAAGAGGAAATATCCATATTATATCATGAAATCTTTAATAAAAGAATTGATAACAATGAAAAAGTAAAATCTATTAAAGAAACTAAGGAAGACATTTTGGATGCATATTCAAAAGGTAAATTAATTGAATTGCATTATGACTTGCTAAAAGAAAAGATTTCTAAAATTGAAAAGAAAAATAAAAATGATAAAAATGAGAATGACAATAAATAAAATTTCCTATAATAATCCATTCTTCTTTTAATGAAACAGATAAAGAGAAATTAATATTGTTATCTGTAATAGTAGGAGCATATCCATCAAGATTATTTTTGTTTCATAATTATGAGCAAGTATCTTATAATAAATGATGTTTACAAATTGCACAAATCAATAGAATATACTATATTCAGCTTTTTTAAGAAAGAATAAGATTGTTACTACTTTCAGCATTACCATAATTTAGAAGTATTCTTCTCTTCTTTGTTTGATTACAAATTTACAGATTGAATCGCCCTTTGCAACTCTATGTGTTGTTTCTATATCAGCTCCAAGCAGCTTTTCAAATAATTCTGATTCTGTTGAACATGCTTCCCAATGTTTTTCAGCTATATGTATAATCGGACAATTATATTCTAAAATAACGTATTTTCCTCCACTATCATCACTTTTTTTTGACTCCTTTTTTGATTCAGCGATATATCCTTCCTCATCTCTAATCCTTGCTAATTCCTTGACTTGTTTATCAAAATCCAAATTCTTAAGGCGCTTATAATATTGTTCGAATAGATCACTCTGGCGTTCACGTAGAACCTTTTCAACACCTTCTTTGCCCATATTTCTCTCAATGAAATCAAGGGCATGAGTTGCAATTGCACTATAGGATTTTGGGAAAACAGTTTTACTTTGGCCTGTAAGCTGATATACCATTCTTGGTCTGCCAACAACATTACCTCTAACTTCTAGACCTTCTACTAAACCTCTATTCTGCAAGATAGCAAGATGTTTGTGAACAGCCATTCTTGATATCTTCATAACATTTGCCAATTCCTCAAGTCCTGCTTGTTGCATAACTTTGAGATAATACAGCAACTTTTTCTTTGGTTCACTAAATCCATCTGAAATATTTTCTAAATTATTAGAGATAGTCAATTATTTATATATAATAATTGATTAATTCATACATAAACTCTTTGGTTTACAAATTAAGTCAATATTAAGTTCTTATTCGTTTCTTTTTTTGTCTAATATTTATGTATATATTATGTTATATATCATCTAAGATTGTTAATTAAAAAAACACTACGCTAAGTCTCTTTAGTATTTGCAAGATTTAACTACTTCACTTTCTATCCATTGACTAAGAATAAATATAATTTGTAAACCTTTATGTTTATAAACTCAGAGATGAAAGTAATATCTATGAATAAAATTATAGAAATTATTGAAAAAGAGATACTAAGTTGGCCTTATGTTACTGCTGAACCTCATAGGTTTAGCGGTATAGAATTTCGTCCAGACAAAAGAGAAATGGGACACGTACATATTGAAGGTTTAGCTGATATACCATTTCCTATGAAGATTCGAGACGAGCTTGTTAACTCTGGACGTGTTAAACCTCATCATGTGTTACCACAGTCAGGATGGGTTAGCTATTGGTTTCATAATAATAATAAGAAAGAGGACATCTCAACAGTAATTGAACTTTTTAGATTGCGATATGAACAGCTCAAAACTAAAACCCAGATTAAAAATGATATAATAGTAATTCCTAAAAAAAATTAGGGCGGTGTTATATATCTTGGACTTACCATGGAATGACGAAAGATCAAACCAATTTATAACAAATGTAGGTTTGATTACAAGCGACGGTCCTTTTGGGCCAAATGTGATGGCCTGTGAATGGACTCATCATATATCCTACCATCCAGGTTTGATAGCTGTTTCTCTGGGTCAAACAAAGGCTACAGTTGAAAATATCAGAAGATCAAAGGAATTTGGAATTAATTTATGTTCAAGTGATCAATCAGTATTATCTAGTGTTGCAGGTGGTTACACCGGTGCCAAGTACGACAAGGTTAATGCATTAAAAGAGCTTGGATTTGAATTCTACAAAGCAAAGAGAATAATTCCTCTTATGATAAAAGGAGCTGCAGTAAATATTGAATGTAGATTATATAAAGAAATTACTCTAGGCGATCATATCACATTTGTTGGCGAAGTCATTGAGGCTTCCAGTAATCCTGATAAAGTACCCCTTGCATACCATGGAGGAAAGTATTGGATCATGGATACAAATTTAGTAAAACCATCTAAGGAAGAGCGGGAACGAATAAAAAAAGTAGTTGAAAAATATTTAAGATAATACAAGTTGAGACACGAAAAGGAGGTTATTTTTTCTTTTAATGACTACGCTTATAGCTGGAATGCAAAATTCAATTCTTGTGCTTGAATCTTCAAAGACTGGATGGAAGGTTTATGAGAATTTAAAAGGAATTCATCCACAATGTATAGCATTAGATCGTCATAATCCAAACAGAGCATACTGTGGTACATTTGGCAAGGGTTTATGGAAAACTGATGATGGTGGACAAAATTGGGATAGTGTTGGAAAGAGTGGAATCTCCATTTCTAATATAATGTCAGTTTCAGTTAGTCCCTTGAAAGAAGGAAATAATGGATTTAATAAGGTATATGTGGGAACTGAACCAAGTGGACTTTATGTATCAAGTGATGAAGGTGAATCTTGGGAAAGAATGAATGGCCTCAATAATCTGAAGTCATCCTCTTCATGGAGCTTTCCTCCAAGACCTTGGACCCATCATATTCGTTGGATTGAGCCAGATGTAAATAATTTAGACTATATTTTTGTTGCCATAGAAGCTGGAGCCCTAGTACAAAGCCATGATGGTGGCAGAACTTGGATAGACCGAGTAGAGCATGGTCCTTATGATACTCATACGATGGCCACTCATAAGAAGGCACCTAAACGGCTATACTCTTCTGCAGGTGATGGCTATTTCGAAAGCTTTGATTATGGAGAATCCTGGAATCGGCCTATAGCAGGGCTTAAACATCATTACCTCTATGGACTTGCTGTAGATTCAGCTAATCCTCAAACTGTGATTGTATCAGCTTCTCTAACAGCGTACTATGCACATTATATTGAAAATGCCGATTCCCTAGTATACAGGAGATCGGTGGATGGCGAAAACTGGAAGGCTGTTTCAAAAGGTCTTCCAGAATCTAAGGGAACAATAATTACAATCCTTGCGTCAAATCCTATTAATAGCGGAGAATTTTTTGCTATCAACAACCGCGGAATATTTAGCTCTACTGATTCAGGTGTTTCTTGGGCAGCGCTTGATATTCCTTGGCCTAAAGAATATCTTTCACAACATCCTTGGGCGCTCACAATCGGAAAATAATAGTTGTTATATGTAAGCGAATATTAAATTAACAAATTGTTATTGATATTATTTTAAATATAATTTAGCAAAATGATATCTGCAGTGAATCCGATAAGATATTTAACGTAGTAGAAGACAATTAGGTTTTTAAGTATAAGTTAGGATAGACATAAAAATTATTATCTTATAAACTTTCTAATAATTCTCTACTTTCTTCATTATAAGGAAATGCTTTAAATGTTCTAGTTCTAAGATTGCCTAAACTTCCAGTTGATAGCATTACTTTCATTATTGCCTTATCATCAGGAGCCTCAACTATTATTATACCATCATATTCTCCAAATGTAAAGTATTCTTTGATAAATTTTGCACCCACCTTTTCCAATTCAGATTTGAAGTTCTCAATTCTTTTTGGTATGCCTTTTACATTACGTATTCCTTGATCCGTCTAGTTGTATAAAATTATATAATTAGGCATTAAAAATATATCTACATAGCTATTTTTAAAGATTCCCATTTTTGGTAATAAAATTTTGATAGTATATAATATAAAAGAAATTGTATTTCAAATGTTTTAGAATATCTGAACATTTACTTATAGTCTTAATAATTCTTTACAAATATCCTATATGTATATCCTTTTCTATAACTATTTATAGAATTTGATAAAGAATGATTGGTACTGTATAATTGAAAAATCAGTCGAATTTTTTTATTTCTGTAATAAAAAACATCTTATAATTTTTTTTAACAACTTCTCTAATTATAAATTACATATTCTTTTTAATGAATTATCATTATAGGACAATCAACGTTTTCTGAAACTTTTCTTGAAACACTACCCAATGCTTTAATTTTTGAAATTTCACTCAATCGCTGACTACCAATAATAATAAGATCTATTTTGTTTTCTGATGCAAATTGAACAATTTGTTCACTAATAGGTTGTACGTCTGTTGATACAGTTATATTAAATTTTATATTTTCTTTTTCTAGTACAGGATTTATTTTTTCTTTTGCCATTTTTATCCAACCTTCCTTTAATTTCTTCGCAATATTTCTTCTTGCTTCTGCTATCCATTGTCTATCTTTGTCTAAAATTAGTGATGGTGGAAGAGGACTATGTTCTATTACATGAAATATATAAAGTTCAGCATTAAATGCTTTGGCAAATTCTTTAGATTTCTCAAGTGCCTTATCTGAGATTTCTGTACCATCATGGGGAAGTAATATTTTACTTGTCAACAGATTTTCTCTGCTCCTACACTTTTTTCGTTTATTTTACAATAACATTCTTGATTTTTGTTCATCTATTAATATATTAATAAACATATAGATAAGAATAGGGCTTTACAAATGGAAAATATTGATATAATATTCTTTAACAATTTATTATCGAAAGCAAATAAAATGAAAATTGATTAAGAAACTAATAAAAACTATTTTAATTTTTATTTATTTAAATACCTGTCGAATATCGAGTAGAGGCTTCTAAATTATTCATAAATTATTAAATAAAAAATTTAGGATTCAAGAAGCACCCACGGAAATAGGTATTCTTCAGGTATTCATCTATAAATATACTATATTTGTTTCACATGATAAATGATGGAACCAGGCATTTGATTAATAAAATAATAAACCACGTTATTAAAGATTAGTGAGAACAACAATATTGAAATGAAACTTTTTATATTTTTAATAACAATAAATATTATAATAATAAGTTTTACCTATCTTTCTAAATTTAGGATATACTGAAAAAGATGATGTTGCTATAAAAAACCCGAATGGTATAACTTTAACTTTATAGTCTAAGTTATTATTACATTTTTGGTAATCCTAAGATTAATACAAACACATTTCTTGTTATACATAAGTGCTGAAATAAGAGTCTAATTTTATAGTAATAAAATAGATATAATACTCAATATTTGTTTTTATTAGTTAAATTTTGAAATTAATAACAATAAATAACTAATAACTATTATTCAGCACACTATGATGACGACTTGACAATTGTTTGTCATTTATTATTGTTGATAATTGGAAGAGTAAAAAAATAATCCAAAATATTTAAAAAAAGTATAATAAGGTTCTCGTCAAACTATATTATATGATAAATATGAATAATAATATTTTAAATTCTCCTACTAGTCTATCAGAAGTTATAGATAATAAAATAAAAATATTTGCAAATGATATTAATAAATCTGATAATTTTAATCCAAAACAAGTTGATATTTTGATGAGAACATCATATTTACTAACAAAATTATCTTTAATTAATACTGAACTTCAATCAGTTGAAAATGAAATTATCAGTATCCAGAAATCAGACTACTATGCAAAAGAGAATATAGTGTTTAATAAAATGCTCAAAGAAGAGATAAATACACTACATTGGACTCTACAAAAAATTAAAAATTTTTAGAAAGTACAGAGATAATTACTCTTATTGATAATTATTTTTACTTTTTAAATCTGCAATCTATTGTTATTGTTATTATTAGTAGAAGAATTTCGTAAGTAGAAGAATTAATTTATTATAGTTATAGATAGGACTAATAGTTATACAACACCCATACTTACTAAAAAGTCATATTTTACTTCAGATAAAAATTTTTGTATGTAGATAAATTCATAATAGGAACTCAAATATCATGACTAGAGTCTGCCTATAGTAGAGTTCTACACTATCTTGTTTCGAGCATTTAGTAACTTATTTCATGTATCTACAATTTAAGATACCAAAATCGATCTTGAAGTCAGAGACTTATATAACAAATTTGAAAAATTCTGGATTTATCTTCTTATAACTATTGTTAAACTTTTATGATTGTATTCTACCTGTTCCAAAAATACCCATAAGACTACTTATAACTGCACCTATAGCAAAAGGTTGTCCATATTCTTGTAATTGTGGTATTAAAGAAGCAATTAATAAAATACCTACTGCTATCAACGAACCATATTGAGTTACTTTTTTTAGAATTGTTTTTTCTTTATTGAATGGTGCTAAAAGCATCCCAAGAATCCAAATGCCAAATAACCAAATCACTATAGTAGTTGACATTATTGCTGGAGCCAGAAACCCCTTACTAAAGCACATTGTAGTTATAATATAATCAGACTTCATCATGTTAGCAAAAATATTATCAAAAGTTTTGATACGTATAATATAATATCCAAATATCGTGCCCATAACTATTATGGCACCTATGCTAACTCCTACATATACAATATTTATAGAACAATGAAAAAACAGAATATTAGGGTCAATGCTTTTACAAAAGATATAACTAGAGACTATAGCCATAAGAAATGATTTAACTGCGATATTGGCAACAAACAATAACGCTTTATGTTGTGGTTCTAATAATAATGGATAGAAATTAGTATTTATATATCAAATTATAGAAAAAAATATAAAAAAATATAGCGATACAATCGCTATCATACATGATTAGCCTTTATTAAGTGGATTGTATCTATAATAATAGTAACTAAAATGACAAACCTAAAAGATGAAAATAAAAGACAAAGTAACAATATAAAAGAAGACGCAAAGGAATTCTTAGATAATCAAAGACAACAATTAGAAAATACAACATCCACTATTTCAGAAACAACAAATAGGTTCAATCATAATATCAATGAATATCAAAGATCAAATAATGAAATTCTTGATAAGAGCATAGATATCTCAAACAAATATCAACAACAAGTTATTAACACAATCAAAACAATTTCAAATAACTATATTGAATTACAAAATAATATTCTTAATACTTATCAATCAGTATTATCCAAATTGATAGATTCCTCATCTAAATCTTGGAATAATTTTATCATTCCTTCAAAATATACTAATGTATATAACAAAATCAATCAAAATCTAACTGATAATACGACTAACGCTATAAACCCAGTAAATGATATCATATTAGGATATTCAGAGATCTTTAACAAATCAATAGAAGTTTCACAAAAATACTATAATGATTCAGTTCAATATTACTTTAATTTTATAAATAAAGTAGAAAGACCATATAATCACTAACAAATATTTTTTTATTTTTGTTTTTGTTAATAACTTTAGAATATTCTCTATATTATCTTGCAACTTTTAGAATCACAGATACACACATATCATAGAAATATATTTAGAAGAGTCAAAATTATCTATGATTATATTATTAATATAAACCTAGAGATAAAAATATTCTATATATTAAAAAGATATATCACATAGACAAATTCATTAAATATATCTTATTTTCCTATATTATTTCTACTTAATACAATTACTTAAATAGTAGATAGTAATATATATATAATATGTTAAAACATAATAATTTTCCATTAATAGAATGGCATACTGAACATATGAAAAAAACTATTGTAAAATTCATAACAGGTTTATCAGATAATCCTTCCAGATGGGAGGCAAGACAAAACAAAAAATATAATAATATATTTTGTGTGCAGAAAAGATTAGATCATGATATTAAACATGGTGTATCAAATAAGGAGATTCAAATATTTTTGCAAAAAATAGATAATGATTCATCTTTTATAGATTTACGGCAAAAAGAAGGATTTAGAGAAAGACTTTCAGCAATAGAAGATTTTATGACTAAATACCACTAATAGAAGAGAATCTTTTTTCAACAATTTAAATAAAATACATTAAAATCATATCTAAATATTATCAATATACATTTGATTATTGCTTTCTAAGAAATAAGTTTAAGTTTTAATTAAACATAACATTTCTATTTGCCTCAAGAATAATATCTTCTACTTAACCTCATATAGAAAAAATCTAGAGGATATGTAATTATTATTGTTTATATTGGCTAAGTCTTAAGGGAAGCCAATATAAAAATCTGTAATGTAATTGTGTAAATTTCTCCTGAAAAAAAATATTCTGTATTTTTCAATATTAGATGATTTAGATTCAATTGTCATTATTCTCTTCATCTACATAAACTCTTGAAAAGATTCGATCGCAAGTTTTACATTTTAACATACGCATGGAATAATTTATTATCTCCCATTTCTGTATTGCAGACTTATTTATACTGTCTTATTTATCTCAAATATTGTATTAAAAAAAGCAAATATAATATATAAAAATCTAGCTTTGCTATATATTACATTACTATAGCTAAATTACATCTATATACCTAACGTTTATCTATTTGTAAATACTGTATTACAACTGTGGTTGATCTAATCTATGGACGTGGATTAACTGATATAATACGTGAGATGCCATTTTATATACAG
>DASSVK010000154.1:0-3476 GCA_035706205.1 Nitrososphaeraceae archaeon
AAAGAGATTCGTGATGCTTCTACAAGATCTGGAACTCAACTTTTAAATTGTTTATTGAGTTTCGTCAAAGATAATGATTTAATTTCTTCATATTATAATTCAATAAAGAATAAGACTGCCAAGGGTGTATATCCTGTTGCCTTAGCAGTAGCATCGAATGGTTTAGGAATAAAAAAGGAACGAGCATGCCTTATTTTGCTATATGGATTTACAGTTAGTATTGTAGGCGCTGCATTGAGACTTGGAATTCTACAGCACCTTGAAGGGCAACAAATTATTCATGAACTAAAACCAATTATGACATTGGTTATAAATAACAATATCAATAGACATTACTCTCATTTATGGCAGTTTAGCCCTGGAATAGATCTTGTACAAATGAAACATGAAAGAATGGATTCAAAAATGTTTATTACATAAAATACTATTTATTATCTTGATATGACATTTAAAAGGATTCCAAGAGTCGGTATTGGTGGTCCAGTAGGATCTGGTAAGACAATGTTAATAGAACAATTTGTTCCTCTATTAAGTCAAAAGGGATACAAGATAGCAATTGTCTCCAATGATGTAGTATCAAAAGAAGATGCTGATAGAATGAGAAGAAATCTGGCATCAGAAAGAGGTCTCATGCCTGAAAGCCTAGTAATTGGATTGGCTACAGGTGGATGTCCTCATACTGCAGTAAGAGAAGATCCATCAATGAATCTATCTGTAGTTGAAGATATAGAGTCGGCTCATAATCAAGAATTGGATTTAATAATTATTGAAAGTGGTGGAGATAATATAACAACTACATTTAGTCCTGCCCTTGCTGATTATTTTATTTATATTATTGATGTTGCCGGTGGTGATAAATATCCAAGAAAACGCGGTCTTGGGATAGAAAATTGTGAACTTTTGGTAATTAATAAAATTGATCTAGCGCCATATGTAGGTGCAGATCTCAAGATAATGGAAAGAGATGCTAAATTAATAAGAAAAGGTAAGCCTTTTGTTTTTGTAAACTGTAAAACTGGAGAAGGAATTAAGGAAGTAGCAGAACATATAGTAAAAGATGTTTTATTTGATTTACCACCAAAAACATCAATCAAACAATTAACTTGAAAGATCTTAAATATTTTATTCCAGATGATATTCCACAAGAAGTATTATCTTATGAATCAGATCTCAGTCAATTAGGTGTAGGAAAAGCAGGAAAATTAGGAGCCATATTTTTATTACTAGAAAAAAATGAGCGAATAAATAAAACTGTTATAAAGGAACAATTTTCAAAGGTTCCTTTATTTACTCAACGGGCTCTATATCTTGAAGAAAGTCTTCCTTCTATGGCCTATATCTATATAATCTCTCCATCTGGAGGGGTGCTTCAAGGAGATAGATATAGAATTGATATACAGCTTAGTAAAAATGCAATAGCTCATATAACTACTCAAGGGGCAACAAGGCTCTATAGAATGAATAAAAATTTTGCAACACAGATTTTAAATATAACGTTAGACAGTAATTGCTATTTTGAATATGTTCCAGATCAAATTATACCTTATAGGGATTCACGATTCTACCAATCCGTAAATATTAATTTACATGATACAGCAACCATGATATATTCTGAAACTATTGTTCCAGGTCGAATGGCTATGGGAGAATATTTTGATTATGATGTATGCTATTTAAAGACTGTAGCCAAAAGCCATAATGGATCATTAAAACTTGTTGATACTGCATTATTGGAACCAAAAAGAAATAAACTAAAAAGATTTGGGATTCTTGAAGAATTCAATATGTTATCAAATATGTATATATTAACTCCATCTAAATATATTGGGACTCTAACTGAAAGGATTAGCGGAGATTTAATACATTATGTGAAGGTTGTAGGAGGATGTTCAGTATTACCAAATGATTCTGGAATAACAGTACGAATACTAGGTAATACAATTGATAATATAAAGGAAGTAATTTATAATATACTTAAAATCTGCCGACAAGAAATTATAGGAGCTGAATTTAGCGGTATTAGAAAAAACTAAATTTTCTTTTCTTTTTTTTTAGACTGTTAAATTATGCAATGAATTTAAAAAAAGATTTGCATACTAATAGTATCTGATCTTCTAATTATCGTGATATTGTCCAGAATTCTATAGTTTTAACTTTGTGATTCACATTTTCCTTATGAATATCAACATCAATTTTATTATCAAAAACTTTATCACACTCTTGACACCATGAAGTTTGTTTCCGTCTGCTTTTATCTAATGCATTCAAATAATAATAATAATAATAATATTAAATAAATGATTTGTTATTTCAAATAGATTAAGATATTTATAAATTTAAATTTTTAACAGGATGTATAAATTTAGACATTTTCATTAATTTTGATAGTATAATATTATTCTTTACCTTTAAATCATTAATAGCAAATTATTTCAATATATATAATAATGTATATTTGGAGAGGTAATTATAATTGGAAAATCCATTTAAGCATCTAAAAAAAACCCCAAGGGAATCAAAAGCCGAGACAACTCTTATGATGTTACCATCGGATGCTAATCCAAAAGGATATGTTTTTGGAGGCGTTATCTTGAAACATGTGGATCTTATAGCTGGTATAGTTGCTAAAAGACATGCTAATCAATCAAATATTGTTACTGCAAGTATAGATAGAATGACTTTTATTAAGCCAATTTTTATTGGCAATTCGTTGATTCTTGAAGCAAGGATAAATTATGTCAAACGTTCTTCTATGGAAATCGAGGTCAATTTCTTTGCAGAGGACCTTGACTATAATATAAGAATTCATGCAGGAAGAGCATATGTTACCATGGTATCATTAGATAAATATGGAAAATCTATGGAGGTTCCTCAACTTTTATTAGAAACAGAAGAAGATCATCAAAGATTTAAAGAAGGTGAAGCTAGAATGACATCTCGCCTTAGAGAAGCAGGAAAACTTTAATTAATTCGTTTCAAGAAATTGTTTAATCCTTTATAATTATTTAATTAATTGTATTTATTTTATCTTTATTGTCTATTAAAAAAAATTGTAATTCTTATTCAATTCTTAATATATGAATATATATGAATACGAATATAATGATATATATAATAACTCTAAAATTTTTTATAATACTTATGAAATATAATTAAAGAATATGGTATATTATGATACTATAAAGAAAATAATTTTTATTGGGAGCATTTTCATTATTGCTTCAGTTCTTGTGATTTCAGCGATTGATAATTATAGTTCAGTATATGCTCAAGGAAATACAGATTTTACCGCAACACTTTCTGGAAAAAAAGTAGTACCGCCAGTTAAAACTGAGGGAACAGGAGTAGCAAATTTTGAAGTATCACAAAATTCTCTAAACTATCAAATTAATGTATTAAATGCTGGTACAGTCACAACAGTTCAGATTCATAGTGGTGCAGTTGGAAAAAATGGTGATGTGTTGGTTACATTGTTT
>DASSVK010000155.1:0-6065 GCA_035706205.1 Nitrososphaeraceae archaeon
ACTGTAGGTTGAGAGCATAACTGAAAAAACAGAACTCATAACAACAACAAAAAGTATACCAAAATCATTGAAGCCTATTAATAATATAGCAAATGGGATCCATGCAATACTTGGAAATGACATTAGCCCTACAGCAAATGAACTCATAGTTTTTCCAAATTGTCGAAACTTTATCATTAGCAATCCTATACAAAGTCCAAGTGTAATAGATAGAATAAATCCTAGGAATAATCTCCATAATGTTACTAATATACTCTTTACTAGTGTAGAATCTACTATTAATTCAAGAATTGTTTCTCCTACTGAAAGAGGAGAAGGTAAAGAAATTTTTGGGAAAATTTCCAAAATGTAAATTAATTGCCATAAGGCTAAGAATGCAACTATAAAAGTAACTAAACTTAATGTGTCTTTATTTATAATTTTTTTACTAAAATTTAATTTTCTTTTACTATTCTTTATTTCTGTTTCCAAACTTTTCAAACCTTAACAATGAAATATTAGACATTATCATAAAGATCGGAAGTAATTTGCATTATCATATTCTTAACAATAGAATTATCATTTCTTTGATCTTTCGGAATATCAATAACATATTCTTTCTTTATACCACATAATAGAGGAGACATTACAATAACTCTATCTCCTAATAAAACAGCCTCATTTATATTATGAGTAACAAATAATATTGTTTTTCTTGTTTTTTTATGCAGATCCAAAAGTTCTTTGTATAGAGATTTTTTTATTGAAATATCTAAAGCTGCAAAAGGTTCATCCATAAGTAAAATTTTTGGATTTAATGATAAGGCGCGAGCAAGAGCTACTCTTTGTTTCATTCCACCAGAAAGTTGATGAATGTATGAGTGAGAATAATCAGATAGACCTACAATCGCAAGATAATGCATTACTATTTGTTCTCGTTGATCTTTTGAAATTTTAGCCATTTTTAATGCAATTTCAATATTTTGAAAGACTGTAAGCCATGGAAAAAGTGCAGATTCCTGAAACATCATCATTCTTTCAGGACTAGAATCTTTTATTGGATTTCCATCAAGTAAAATTTCTCCATCATAGGAATTTTCAAATCCTGCAATTAAATTAAGAAGTGTCGATTTTCCACAACCCGATTTTCCCACAATAGTGACAAACTCTCCTTCAAAAATTTTAATATTAATATTTTCCAGGACAGTATATACCTTATTTGAATGATCTTGTAAATATTTTTTAGATATATTCTTTAGATTTAAGCATACTTTTGAATTCACGTATTTATTTTCAATATACAATATTTTATATTTCTAATAAATATATATTTAATTGATTTTAAATATGCTTAATTATATCAGTATAGGTAAAATTTGCATATAAAGCTATAAATACAATAATCAACCTTTTATAAAATTATATTAAAAAATAATATATATAAAAATAATACTATTGTAACATTAGTCTATAATAATTAAATTGTTTAATCTAAAATTAATGCACAATATAAATTAATTCCAAATATTAAAACTAAGTTATAATTTATTTTATATAAAAAAGGGTTATAAAGTATATACAACTATTATCAATTGCTTTTTTTACAGAAACTGTGTTTAAAGGGATTGGTAATTGTGTTTTATTATTATTTTTTTTATCTTTCATAATTATTCAATATTCAAGGAAATGATGTTATTTTCTAACATTTAGCTGAATATGTGTTTACTTTTACATATTTATTATTTTTTATAATTAGGATTAATGATATAAATATCTTCAATATTGGAAAAAAATGCATAGAAGTTGTAATTTAAGCGTATTTAAGAGCATTCTTATATCGAATTTAAATATTGATTATATGGATAAAAAATTTAGATCCACGAGAAGTATAATAATATCATTTATTTTGGGAACAATACTTATTTTTCCTATAGTACAGCAGTCATTCTCTCAAATAGAAGGAAAAAAAGAATTAAAAATTGGATATTTTCCTAATATAAATCACGCTCAAGCAGTTATAGGCATAGGAAATGGGGATTTTAAAAAAAATTTAGGTGAAAATGTAGAAATAAAGCCTTTTGTATTTAATGCTGGTCCTTCAGCTATAGAAGCATTATTTGCGAAACAAGTTGATGTTACTTATGTAGGACCAAATCCTGCTATTAATGGTTATGTCATATCAGAGGGTAAAGATGTAAGAGTAATATCAGGTGCTACTAGTGGAGGAGCAGTATTTGTAATTAGAGAAGATACGGGTATAAATTCTCCTACCGATTTTGCAAATAAAAAATTTGCATCACCTCAATTAGGTAATACCCAGGATGTTGCATTAAGAAATTACTTGTTAGAACATGGATATAAAACAGTAGAAAATAATGGTAATGTACAGATTCTACCAGCAAAGAATGCTGATATCTTAACACTATTTTTGAAAAAAGATATTGATGGTGCATGGGTTCCTGAACCATGGGGAGAACGATTGATCAAAGAAGCTAATGGCAAATTATTCTTAGATGAACGTGATTTATGGCCTGATGGAAAATTTGTAACTGGTTTAATTATTGTAAGAACAGACTATCTACAAAATAATCCAGATGTAATTGAAAAATTACTTAAAGCTCATGTAGAAGAGACACAATGGATAAATAACAATAAAGAAGAAGCAATTAAGGTATTTAATACCGAACTAAAAAAGATAACTGGACAAACAATACCAGAAGACCAATTAAGAGACTCGTTGACAAGATTAGAATTTACCCATGACCCTATACAACAGTCACTTTATAAATCGGCTAATGATGCTTTTAATGTAGGATTTCTTGGAAAAGCAAAACCGGATCTATCTAACATATTTGAATTAAAGATACTTAATAAAGTATTAAATGAAGAGGGTTTAGCCACAATAAATAGCACTACTACAGAGGTATCACAAATACTTAAATAAATGAATAAATCAATAAATGAATAAATATGACAAAATACAATATTTTTTTATCTTAAATATATAAATTCCATTGAGTTTATAATATATTCATTATAATAAAATTGACTGTTCTATTACACAATATAGAAATTAATATCTATAAACAAATACAAAAACAAATATTACTTTTATTTTTTGAGTGTAATTTAGTATAGTGATACTGATCAATCCAGTTAATGCTCTATTATGGGGTATTAGACGTAATCAAAGAGATGTTATTAATTTGTATAATTCATTATCACCATTAATGCATATTGCAACTGGAAGCTATATGCTAAATTTTGGATATTGGTCAGATGGAATTAGAGATCCATTAGAAGCACAAAATAACCTCTGTAAAATAACAGGAAAAATTGCTGAACTAGAATCTGCTGAAAATCTAATAGATGTTGGTAGTGGTTTATCATCACCAGCAATATTTTGGAAAAATGTATATTCCAGGTTAGATATTTATTGTATCAACATTAATAGAGATCATCTAATTTTTGCAAATAAATTAAAAGAGAAATATTATACCCAAAATCTAAAAGAAAAAAATGATATTTGTTTAATTAATAGCATAGCTAATAAGTTACCATTTAATAAAGAATCAATAGATAGAGTAATAGCTTTAGAATCAGCTCAACACTTTAGACCATTAAGTGAATTTATTAAAGAAGTTAGGCATATATTAAAATCTAATGGAATTTTTGTTATTGCAATACCAGTTATTACAAAATTACTTGGTTCTCTCCAAACTCTTATTAGACTTGGTCTTTTATCTTTTACTTGGGCATCAGAACATTATTTACTTAATGATATCTTGTCTATCTTAAAAAATCAAAAATTCAAAATTATTGAAATTCATAATATTGGTTCATTAGTATATAATCCACTATCACAATACTATATTGAAAATAGAAATAGATTGCAGAATAAAATTTCTTCTGAATACGGTTCATTTCTTGAATATATATTATACAAATCAATATTAAAGATGGACAAATTGTCAAAAAATAAAACAATTGATTATGTTATTATAAAATTAAAGAAATTATAATTATATTAATTACTTTAGTACTTAATTGTTTATATAGTACTATCGTTTATTTATCAAACTGCCTTAAAATAGGGAAACATAAAGATTTAAAATTCTAAAGTATATAAAAATCCTTATTATTTATCAATTCTTTTCTTTTATTTGAAAATAGCATCTAAACCAACCACTAGCATATTTTGCTACCTCTTCTAATTTTCCTGGCTCTTCAAATAAATGACCTGCTCCAGGTATAATCACTATTTTTTTCTTTACTACATTTACTAATTGTTTTTCTATAACCTGTTGATTCCATTCAATAACAGGATAATCATTTTCTCCTACTAAAAACAAAGTAGGACACATGATTTGTTTTAGAGAAGTATATTGAGAAGCTAAATCTACCCTACCACCTCTTGATACAATAGCACTTATTTTATCTGATCTTTTATCTGCAGCAATTAAAGCTGCAGCTGCACCTGTACTAGCTCCAAAATATCCCAATAATCTATTTACAGATTTCAATTCATTATCTTGGTTTAATACCCAATCAGTGACAGAAATTAATCTATCAGCCAAAAGTGGAATATTAAATCTATATTCTCTTGTAACATCATCTTTTTTTTCTTCTCTTTCTGTTAAAAGATCTATTAATAGTGTTGAAATACCATCATTATTTAAAACTCGAGATACATATTGATTCCGTCTACTGTATCTGCTACTTCCACTCCCATGTGCAAAAATTACTAGACTTTTAGAAAATTCTGGAATATTTAGATTTCCTTCTATTTTTTCTTTAGATTCTTTATCTATTGGTATCCTTATTGTATTTCCATTTTCCAAAGAACTATTATTTTAGTATACAAATGCAATATTAAATACTTTTTATTTATATAAGGATAATTCAATTTCAGTACTTAAGTTAATTTCTTTTTATTACTGGTAATCGTATAATTAAATAAATTCACTTAAATTTCAAAACTAAATTGAAACAACAAAAACTAGTACAATATTTTTATTAATTGTATTAGTTGCTGAAATATTTACTGTTATATCTTCATCGTTTACTATTGAAGTAAAAGCACAAAAAGGCAGCATCAGAAATGGAAGAAGAAGATAAAGAAGAGTGTATATCTTATAATAAATCCGAAAAATTAATTTCTGTAAGTTGTAAATATGCTGATTTTGCATATCTTAGTAGGCAAATTACAGATCCTAATATTTGAAATATGAATCAAAAGTAACAACTACTAATAATACTTCTAATGATAATAATAATTTAACAATTATTGTATTTGAAAAAACTTAGTGTTAAATAATAATATTGACATTATCAATGATTCAATTAATAATAGACTAAACATTTATTATTGACTTTTTGATAAGAAAATATTTAAAATATTTTAAATTCATAAAAATATATACTGTTATATTAATTAAATATTAGATAGTAAATATTTATTATGATTTTAATTTGCTAATCTTTTTAATGATATTGTGATATAAGACATATATTTAATATTCAAGTATTTTAATTCACTTTTAATAGACACATTGAACAATTAAATTATTAGGACTACCTTTGGCAATATTGTTAGTAGTTACCATAATAAGTACTGGCTTTACTACTAATTCTGCGTTTGCACATAGTAAAAAGGCGAAAGTTAGTTGCTATGATCTTGCTATTGACCTTGTAAGTTGGGACGGAATGTATAGATACATAGATGACGATGATTTAGCAGCCCTTGAGGATGTCTTTGGTGAAGATCCAATGGATGACTTAGATCCTGCTTCATTAGATGATATCATTGATGAACACATGGAGGATATATTAGATGACTTTAAAGATGCCAAGTGTAAGAAGCATATTGATAAGGATCTAAAGAAGTGGATAAGAAATGTTGACTTTGAAAAATGAAAATTTAGATAGTAGATAAATAGAATAGGCTTCAAAGGATAATTCAAATTATTACTACCTATAACATCATTTTTTTATTGTAATTCATTCTCAAGATAGTAATTGAGAGATGATAATAGAATAATTAAAATTAAAAAATGATATTATCAGAAATATTTCATTGTATCTGA
>DASSVK010000156.1:0-13003 GCA_035706205.1 Nitrososphaeraceae archaeon
TGATATAAAACAAATTATAATTAGAGGATATTCAGAAAGAAATAACAAATTTAATAAAAAGGAAAGATAACAGGCTCTCATTATAACATTTTGTTAAAAGAATAACAAATTTAATTAACATCTTTTATACAGAATACAGAAGAATGATCTCTTTGTATAGACTATAATCTTTTTTTCTTAATATATTCTAATTTAAATTAATATTACTATCAAACTTTTTATTGGTTTTTTTCAAATTTTATTAAACTTGAATAGTTCAACATATTTTCATTGGGCTTAGATTGTAATAGAAAATTTATATCGTTATTAACTCCTCCTCTTTTTAAAATTCTGATATATGCAATAAGATTATCAATATAATTTATATAGTTATAGAATTTCTCTTTGCTATCTATAATTGTTGATAGAGGAAAAATAATCCAATCATAAATTATTTTATTGATTCCTTCTTTACTTACAAATGGTAATAATTTCTGCTCATATTTTTCTATCTAACAAACAATCAAGCTATTCTTTGCTCTGTCTATAGAGTTTTAAATATTAAAAATTTTGTTATATCTATTTTTTATATAGTTCTATATTTAATCCAGAGGATAGATTAACGTAGTTTAATTTTGTATATTACGTCATAGGAGTTGGATATTAAAAAGTGTCTAATACACAAACTGTTAGTCTAAATAAAAATTATTATTATTATGACAAATACAATTGTAAATTTGCATTTTGTGAATCATGTTATTGGTTTGCTACTATTTTAGTAGTAAACAAATTCAAAAATATTAAGCATTGTTATAATTGTAACAAAAAGAATATTCATATAGAAACAATATTAATTTAGAAATAATATATTTTATATAAAATTGTAATTTACATAAAAAAATACTAAAAAGTATTAGATAACAATAAAATCCATAAGAATATAAAGCAAATAAGTTATTAATAATGCCTTGTTAATATATAAAAAGAAATGATGCAAGTAAAAAATGATCAAATTCTTTAGCATCATTTTTTAATATCTTTCATAAGTTAATTTTTATATAAATATGATATTATATCTAAGACCATTTTATCATCCATTGAATTAAATTTGAGATTGATCCTACTAATTCTTGACCTTTATTAGTCATTTTATATTCTACTCTTGGTAGAATTTCATTATAGGCTTGTCTTTCTAATATTCCATCTCTCTCCAGTTCTTTTAATCTGCGAGCAAGAGTTTTACTACTAATACCCTTCATTAACTCCCTGAATTGTTTATATCTTACAGGATTGGTTGTACAACATAAAGGAATTAGCATTTCAAATGTCCCTCTTTTTGTTATCAAATTTCGAAGTTTTGCAGTCTGTAGCATTAGTTTTTGAGAATCATATCCTTCGAAATTGCAACTATCATTATCATCATCATAAACTGGTAATTTCTTTACATTTTGTCTCTTTGTTTCCTTCATTACACTTTGTGTAGTATAGTCATCTTGATAATTTAAATAGTTTCCTTTGTAAACATTAGTATATATATGCAAAAAGAAATACTAAAAAAAGAAATTAAAAAAAATTATGGAAAGATTGCTTTAGAAGGTAATACTGATTCTTGTTGTAGTCCCACAGAGGAAGTTTGTTGTGATACAAATAACATTTCTAAAGAACAAGTATCGTCTATTATTGGATATAATGAAACAGAATTGAAATCAATTCCAGAAGAATCAATTCTTGGTCTAGGATGTGGTGCACCATTAAACTTTGCAGATTTGAAAAGAGGTGAAACAGTAGTTGATCTAGGTTCAGGTGCTGGAATTGATGCATTCTTGGCATCTAAACTGATAGGGAATGAAGGAGAAGTCATAGGAATTGATATGACAGATGAGATGCTTGAAAAAGCAAGAAAAGCTGCAAATAAAAATAACTATAAAAATGTAGAATTTAGAAAAGGGGATATAGAAGAGAAGGTACCTGTTGAAGATAATTCTGTAGATGTTGTAATAAGTAATTGTGTTATTAATCTAACTTCTAACAAGACAAACACCTTCAAAGAAGTTTACAGGATATTAAAGAAAAAAGAAGGAAAAGGAAGAATGATTATTTCTGATTTAATAACAACTAAAGAAATTGGTAAAGATAATATCAATACTAATAATTGGTGTAGTTGTATTGATGGTGCATTAACAAAAGAAAATTACTTGAAAAGTATTAGAGATGCAGGATTTCAAAACATTGAGGTATTAAATGAGAAAATGTATATGGATGAAAGCCATTTTAGTGATGGAAGAAAAATTGTCAGTATAATAGTTAGAGCGATAGCAAATTAAATAAGAAGGTCTGATCTATTATGAAATTTTTTGGAAAACCTAAATCAAGTAACAACAACAACAAAAATGATAAGGATAAAACAGTTCTATTTGTATGTGTAGAAAATGCAGGAAGAAGCCAAATGGCAGAAGGATTTTTTAAAAAATATGCACCTAAAGGATTTAAAGTTCAAAGTGCAGGAACAAAACCTGTATCACAAATCAATCCACTTGCAATTCAAGCAATGAGAGAAGTTGGAATAGATATTCGTAAACAAAAATCAAAAGAGATAACCGAAGAAATGATGCGTAGTTCAGATTCTATAGTGAATATGGGATGTATGGACAAAAGTTTCTGTCCTACACTATTTTTACCAAAGGTGATAAAATGGAATTTACCGGATCCAAAAGGAAAATCAATTGAAAAAGTTAGAGAGATAAGGGATGAAATAGAAGAAAGGGTAAAGAAACTTGTGGCAGAAATTACAATTGCTACTACTGAAAGATAAACTACTAGCAGGTAATAAAAAAATATTTTTTACAGAACTTGTAGGAACTTTTATAGTTATAGTATTTGCTACCGGTTCTGTTGTATTAGATGCGAAATTGAAAGGAGCATTAGGACTTCCCTTTATAGCAATTGCTCCTGCTATTGCTGTTGCTATTGGAATTTATCTTTTTGGTAGAATATCAATGGCACATTTCAATCCTGCAGTAACTGTAGCATTTTTAATTACAAAACATTTGCAAAGGAATAAAAAATTATTTCTTACATATCTTGCAGCAGAATTAATTGGTGCTTTGTTAGCAAGTGTTTTCATTTTTTTTATCATGGGAAATGAAGTGAATTTGGGTGCTAATGCTCCTAATTATACTAATTATCCTGTTTATGTTATTGTTGGAATAGAAGTATTAGCATCTGCTTTACTTATGTTAGTAATATTGATAGTAGTTTATACAAAGGGAGCAAAGAGATTTGGAGGAATAGTAATTGGTACTATAGTAGGTTTAGATATCTTCTTGTTCGGATTGATTTCTGGTGCTTCAATGAATCCTGCTCGTTCTTTGGCACCTGCTATTGTGTCTGGTTATTATATTGATTTGTGGCTTTATCTTACTGCACCATTCATTGGAACTTCAATAGTAGCATTATTATTAAAGAACAAATTTTAAGCCTATTCTAGTAATATAGTCTAAAAACCTGTGATCATTATTTACTTTTGAGTTTTATAAATAACAATTAAGTTATCATAGAAATAGTATAAATTGGTTATCAGTTGCTTTTTTTCTAACAATTACTATCACTTTATTATTTTGTATTTCAAATAAGATATTATAATATTTATTAGTAGACATAGACAAAATTAGGTCTAAACAATTTTTAAAATTTTAAGGTAAATCAGAAGATTCAGAAACATCATAAAGAAATACCTTACCATGAATTTTTCCTGATTTTTTTACATCTTCTAAAATTTTTTGTGAAGCAGAATCATTAACAACCACTTCAACTCGTTTTCTAACTTCGAATTCAGGAATAAATTTTTCTTCTGTTCTGTATGCTTGATATTCATCTATGTTTCTTGGGATTTCACCCCTCTTTAATTTACCTCGTCCACCAAAATCACAATAAGAAACACCTTCAACATTATTTTGGTATAAAATCTGGAGTAATGGAGCAAAATCATTAGTTCTTACATAAAATATCAATCCTTTCATACAATAACTTTTAGTAGGATTTATTTAACCTTTATCAAATTATTTTGTTTTATGTCTTCCAATATTTGTTTATTAAAGTCACTCCCTCATTTCTTTTTAGATTTGGATATGCCTATTCTATGTATTAGAAACATACATCTATAATAATGATTAAGAACCTATAACTATCAACACATTTAAGTTAATTTGTAGATACTTTATTATAAAATATGCTATATGCTAATCTAAAAGAGAAATATATGTGATCTCTCTACTACTCCTGTACCAAAAAAAAACAAAGAATGAAAATAATAAAGATTGTTAAATAGATAATTAATTAAATGATGCATACACACTACTTTATAACTAATACTGGACAATGTGCATATGTTACCACTCTACTAGCTACACTACCAAGAAGCATTTTTTTAAAACCTGTTCTTCCTCTTGTTCCTACCACAATTAGATCAACATTATTTTTTTCAGAGTAAATCACCAATGCTACTGATGGATTAGTTGTACGAGGAGTCATCTCTACATCTGCTTTAGAATTTAGATTGAGTTTATCAGCTTTATCTTTAATTTTGTTTAGAATTTTCTGCATCTCTTGCTTTTCTTTTTCATATACTTCTTCAAGTACTGCAGGTTTACCCCAACTATATGGATATTCACCATGATACCAAGGTTCTATTGGAAGAATATTTATAATTAGTAACAATTCACTTTTGCATTTTTCCGCTAAATTTATTGCATATTCAGCAGCTTCTAATGACTTTTCAGACCCATCCACTCCAACTGGAATTCTTTTAAAATGGTTTTGTGCTATTTTATTATCTGCATCTTTTATATCATTAATCAATTTAGATATGAGATGGTGATAGTATTTTAATAAAAACTTATAAAATATATGCTAATTATAACATATTCATAACTCGAAAGGAACCTAAAATTTCAAAAATTTACAAAAAGGAATTAGATGTATTTAACAAATATCTCTCGATATGGGTAACAATATGTATTGTATCTGGAACTTTACTAGGATATTTTTTTCCTTCACTATCTACTTTCTTGTTTGAGATTGAGTTTGCAAATGTCTCGCTTCCTATAGCAATAGTGCTTTTGATGATGATGTATCCAATTATGCTTAAAGTAAAATATTCAGAGCTATTGAACATTAGGAAAAATGCAAAGGTTATGGCTTTTACATTGACTCTAAATTGGGCAGTCCAACCTTTTGTAATGGCTTTTATCGCTTGGTTGTTTATGGGTATTATTTTTTCTTCTATAATTCCTGAAAAATTACATACAGAATACATGATGGGTATGATAATTCTTGGACTTGCACCTTGTACAGCAATGACACTTGTATGGACATATCTTGCTAAAGCTAATCTTAGTTGTGCACTACTTCAAGTATCAATAAATGATCTAATTATCCTTGTTCTTTATGTTCCTCTTGGTGTTTTTTTGCTTGGAGCCACTGGATTTACTGTTCCTCTTGATACTCTTTTTGTCTCAATTTTAATGTATGTTGCAATACCTTTGGGATTAGCGGCATTAACACGACGAGTAACAATCAAGACAAAGGGAGAAGAATGGCTTGAAACTCATATAATTGAAAAAGTTGATAAAATTACTCCTATTGGTCTTTTGATAACCCTCATTCTTATTTTTATTTTTCAAGGTGATAAGATCATCACTTTTCCTTATCACTTGATATTAATTGCAATTCCTCTCATACTTCATACCTATCTAATCTTTGCATTAGGATACTTTGGATCAAAAAAATTAAGGATACCTTATCCAGAAGCAGCACCTACCGCTTTCATTGGAGCAAGTAACTTTTTTGAACTTGCAGTAGCAGTATCTACAATTTTATTCGGTGTACATTCTGGTGTTACTTTAGCAATTACGGTTGGTGTTTTGGTTGAAGTTCCGGTAATGCTGTCTCTTGTACAAATTATGAAAAGGAAAAAAGCAAAATTCCAATTTGATGTTTCAGAGCCTTCAAATAAATTTTGATATTCTAAATTCATATATTATTATATATTTTACTAAATAGAGACTAAATAATTCAATAGATTTTAAATTTTTTACCAAAATACAAATCAAATTGATAGAGTAATATTAAAAATACAATTTAAGGTCAAATTTATTTCATCTCCTACTAGTCATATCTATAACAATAGAAAAAATTCAAAATATTCCTAATCCAAAGAATATAGAGATTATAAATGAATTTTATTTTATAAAATAATTTAGATATCTCATTTCAAGTAAGATTTTAAATACCTACTTAGTATTAAATTACTACTTAACATAAATATTTTGAATTGTATGTGATAGTAATGTCAAAAGTCAATAATCAAAATATAATAAAAGATATGGAACAACAAGCAGTTACATTAGATTCAGATAATTCTGTTAATAGCAAATCCATTCGTTCAGTCTTACGAATAATAAAGAGTGAAACAACTCAAGATGGCGAAGGTGTAATATTAAATAGATCCTTTCCAAATAGATTCATTTCAGAGTTTGATCCATTTCTGCTATTAGATGAGATAGGTCCTACAGACATAAAACCAGGAAAGCAAAAAGGGTTTCCTAATCATCCACATAGAGGATTTGAAACTGTTACCTATTTGTTAGAAGGAAAATTTGAACATAAAGATTCACAAGGTCATATTGGAACTATTAGTGCTGGTGATGTACAATGGATGACTGCTGGTTCTGGAGTTATTCATTTAGAGATGCCTGAAAAAGAATTTAGTAAAAACGGAGGTAAATTGCAGGGATTTCAATTATGGGTTAACCTTCCTAAAAGTAATAAAATGATGAAACCAAGATACCAAGAAATCTCTCAATCAAAAATTCCAATCGGAACTACAGAAAATGGTAATGTTACTGTTAAAGTTATAGCAGGTGAATCTTTAGGCACAAAAGCAGTAATTGATACAATAACTCCAATTATGTATTTGCATTTTAAATTAGAACCTGGTTCTAGAATAATACAGCCAATTCCAGAAAAATACAATGTCTTTGCTTATGTAATTAAAGGAAAAGGAGTATTTCAACAGAATACTAATAATAATAGAATAGTTGAAAAAGGTAACTTGGTAATATTTGAAAAAGACGGTAAAGCAGTATATATCCAAACTATTGAGGATTCACAAATGCCACTTGAATTATTACTAATTGGAGGAATTCCTTTAAGAGAACCAATAGCAAGATATGGACCATTTGTAATGAATACTCAAAAAGAAATTTATCAGGCCATAGAAGACTACAGAAATGGAAAATTAGGATAGATGATATCTTCTCAATGTCATTCCTAATGCACCCAAGAAAAAAATTTGATATTAACTTCTTCTTACCATAATTTTTTACTTAAAAAATTAATAATAGCATTTTCTTTCAGGAAGCTATTGCAGATAAAAGACTATTTATTTTTCGATTAGTTTTAAAAATAAAAAGATGGCAAAGAATGATAATAATGATGATAACAATGCGGACAAGCATCCAAATCCGGTTACTGTAATTGTTAAACGTATAGCTAAAAAAGATAAAATTAAAGAATTTGAAGAATGGCTTTCAGGAATTTCTAAGGAAGTCTCTAAACAAGAGGGTAGTATGGGCATTGATATAATTAGACCAACTGGCGATAATAAATCTAAACTTGAATATGTTGTCATCTTTAGGTTTAATAATTATGATAATCTTGCTAAATGGGAGAAATCACCTATACGAAATGAATGGTTACAAAAGGGTAGGAAACTAATAGAAGCCGATCCTGATGTACAAAAACTGACAGGGTTAGAGTTTTGGTTTACTCCATATTTCAAAGATGAATCTTCACCTATGATACCCTTACAGCCTCCAACACGTTACAAAATGGTAATTGTTACTATTCCTGTAATATCAATTCTGCTATTAACTTTGGTTCCTCAAATACATTTTTTTACAGAAATGTTATCAATACCATTCCCAATAAGACTTGTTATTGCTATTACTATAACAGTTCTGCTAATGACTTATGTAATAATGCCTCTTTTAACAAAATTATTAAAATCTTGGTTATTCAAAAATTAAAATCAAAAAATAAAATCTTTATATATGTTGATAGATAATAAGTATTTTTTAATAATAACATAAATCTTTATTACTTGGTAGTATAATATAACCTACTAATATGGTGAAAGTGTCTGACAATATCTCTTTAAATTCTAAATCTGAAACTAAAATTTTTGAAGAAAAATGTGAAATACTAGATATTTGGGATGTTTTAAGCAGAAGATGGTCATTACTAATATTAAAGAACTTGAGTACTAAAAATGTTATTCGATTTAATGAGTTGAAAAGAAGTTTAAAAGATATTAGCAATACTGTTTTATCTGACAGATTATCAGAACTTGAACGAGAGGGACTAATTACTAAAAAAATTTATCCAGAAGTACCTCTTAAAGTTGAATATAGATTAACAACAAAAGCAAAAGATCTTGAATCAATTTTGAAAAGTCTTAGTAGATGGTGTGAAAAATGGCAATCAAAAAAATAATAAATTTAACTAAATAATTCCTTTAGACAAATACATCAAAATAATGAACAAAAATAATAAAAAAATTTGAAATAAAATTCAAAAATATAGAGGAAGATCGATAAATGAATTATTCAAAAAAAGGTATATGGTCTGATTTTATAGAAGATATACTTTAGATCAATTTGTCCCTCATGCTTTTAAACCTCTTTTCATAAGTTTAATTTACATATTATCTGCTTTTTTTATTAGTTATTGAACCATTTGTTAATTTGAAATAATCTTTTTGAATTCTAAAGTAATAAATATCGATTTATATCCTTGTTCACTAATTTGAGAAATATAATAAGATCTTTTCTTTTAGGATTGAGTATATTATCGGTATTAGGAATAGCAACAACAACTACTGCCATTAATAATTTTCAATCTTACTTTAATAACAACAATAGTTTTATGGTTTATGCACAACAAATTATGGAAATCCCTTCTGGTGGTGGCTTTAGTACTGAACCACAGCAGCCACAACAACCAGGAGAATATATTGCAGGAACAATTGCAAGTATACAGAACGATAAAGATGAAGTACCTACGTGGCTACTTTCTGGAGTATGGAAAGGCGCCATAATTAATATTGATAAAGAAGAGATTAAGGCAGATATACTTCCTTCTAATTCAATTAATACCAATAACGATAATGATCTTCCAATTGCTGACTTTGAAGCAAATTTTGAGATGGTTATGTTAAATGGATCTTCTTTGCATGAACATACCATTTACAACTTTACATTATCAGATATTTCAATGACAGATGATAAAAACTATACATTTAATGGGACTGCTACAATAAGTATGAAAGATAGTGCAGTTAATGATGTTCCAATTAGTATCAAGATATTAAATAATAATGTCATAAGTATTTGGACTGACCAAGTTAAAATAAACAATCACTTTGGAAATACACCAATATATGGACAGATTATTCAAGATATAGTTATAAAGAAATAGCAAGCATAGATTGTCATTAAATTTTCTTTTTTTGTTAAAGGTAAATTATAAACTTAATAATTAAATACCTATATATCATTTTCTATCTATATTGAAAATCAGTTTAAAGTGTAAAGAAACTGGATTAGACTGTACATACCTCATTTCTGGAGATACCATAGAAGAGTTCTTAGCAAATGGTGCTATGCACATTCAAAAGGATCATGGAATGAATTCAGATGATTTTTATTTTAAGGAAATTGCAGGCATTTTTCTGTGTCAAGTTTTTGGAAAATTGAACAGTGTCAATAGAACACCCTAGCAAAATGTCCTTTTAACGTGGTAATAAGATAAAATTGTTCTACTTTTCTAGAATTATTATTGTTTATGTTGAATTTTAAATATCTAATAATAACAAATATTGCTAAATTAATAACACCTGAAAATTATAGAAAAAATTATTATTATAATATTATTAATACTATATTTTAAAAGAATAAGTAAATGATGATATAACATCAGATTTCACTATCCTAATGAATGGCAGATCCTAAGTCAAACAGAAAAAATCTTGGAAAAAGAAAATGATATTAGATTTTTATTTTTACTACTAATTAAACTAAAAGAAGGAGATTATTAAATAGCGCAGCGAATAATAGGTATACAAATACACAAGTTTTAAATAAGATATTTTATTATTTTCATTACTTGTCAAATTTGAATACAGATTGCCATAATCTTTGTTGTTAAGATGTAAATTTCTTATATGTTATGACTGCTACTTTTACTAAAAATTTGTCTATAATTCTTAAATAATTTTAGATTATGTTAAATTAACTAAAAAGAGTTCATACTGAAAGAGGCTAATATGTTATCACTAGTCATAGCCATATCATTATATAATCAATTGTAAGATTGGAACTCGGCTACAATTGATTAATCAGGCTATGGCTATATTAAATAATTTTTTATCTTTAATTCATATATTTACATAATATTTAATAATTTTTTTTTGTTAATTCAACTATTATCATTATTATTATCTAGCATTGACAACAACATATAGACATTACAAAGCAAACTATGACGATGCCATAGCCTTCTCTTCTTTTTCTCAATCTACGTCTGTTCTAAATATTAAAAAAAGAAGACTATGACAATTAAATTATTTCAAATATTTATACAGTATAAATCTGATTTTTTTTATTAGCTATCGTCACCTATCGACTTGACGCCTAAAGACAAAAGACCTATTCCATACCGCCATAGCCTTCTACTACTACATTGCTGTCGGTTGCTCCTAGAATAGTTATATGTAGTTAGAAGGTTATGGCTTTCTTTTATTATTATTATTATTATTACTAAGATAATTTGTTCGATTTGCTAAATAATTTGTTGATTAGGAAATATATTTAGAAAAAAAATATTCTCTAATTTCATTTTATAGCGAAAGTCTCCTCAATATCATCTAATGTTACTATATAGAAGAGATTATGGCTTTTAATATCTTCTTTTACCAATAAATTGTTTCCAATTTTTATATAATATAATTTTTAATATTATTTATAAAAGCAAAATGCCCTACTACGCATTTAGTCATAGCGATTAATAGTCAATACCAATTGCAGGTTTTGGATTAGCCTATTACTACCACTGCAATTGATGCTATGACTATTAAATTTTTATCATATATTGTATAATATGTTTCAGGTTTCTGTACTCAGTATTAATCTGTTTGTTCAATACAAAGATAGTTTCACAAACACGATGGTCTATTACTATTATCATGACCTTCTATTGTTATGAGATAGACTAAGAGAACTATGGCATTTAAAATTAATAAACTATATAAAGAATGCAATAAATATTACCTTCTGCAGAAGATATAAATAATTAAGAAATATTGTAACACCTGCGTTAGTCTTTAAATAATAATAAAAATAATAAAGTTAAAAGGATAGAATCTAATAACAATCTATTAGATTATGTTGGAGGAATGGAGATGTTTCCAATAAAAAGAATAGAAAATATTCATCAAGAACTCAATCATTATTACTTACAAGTTATTGCTTTTCAAGATGAAGATTCTCAATACCAAGATATTGTGGCTAAATTCTCAAAGAATCTAACAGAATTAGATGATATTATTGAAGATATGAGAAAGTATAATAATAATAATAAAAATAATCCATTAATTAATATGAATAAATAAAATTAAACTAAACAAATAATCAAATCAATTCTGTCTAAAAAATTTTTTGTTGATATTATATTCCTTAATATGACTTTAAAATTATCCTCAACAACAGTAGCAAGAAGATAA
This sequence comes from Nitrososphaeraceae archaeon, assembly GCA_035706205.1. GTDB lineage: Archaea > Thermoproteota > Nitrososphaeria > Nitrososphaerales > Nitrososphaeraceae > TH1177. Next base: position 11,819 of record DASSVK010000156.1, read on the forward strand.
AAGAGTCTCAAAACCAAAAATTAATTGTGGTCGACTATTATTCATTCGTTTATGGTTTGCTTTTTACATTTACTTTTCATTATTGATAGACCATGATTTATTATCTTTCTTTTACCATAAATTATCTCTAATTTTTAAATAATTTATTACGTTGATATATTATCTGATGCTTATTCATAATCTATTTTGACATATGGTAAAAAATTATAATTTAATTGGTTAAGTATTTTATAGTCAAATATTATTTATGGAAGATATTATTGAAAATTTTGCAGAAAGATTAGGAATTCCGGCCAATGCTGCCAAAAAAGGTATTTCAATAACATCTCGATATTTTCTTCAAAATTCGGAACCAATCAAAGCATCTGGTCTTTTATCAATGCTACCATCAAGTTTAACAAATATGTTTTCTACAGAGGAGAAAAACGAAATCACGACAAGAAAAAAAAATATTTCTCCAGAGGAAGTTATTGAGAAAATAACTAATGAGTGTTGTAATGGTGATAAACAAAAAGGAAAAAAGATATATGAAGAAGCAATAAATCTAATAAAAAGTAAAATCTGGTAAAAGAAATAATTTTTTTCTTTTATTAATATATATATCCATGATAGAATATTGTCATTAATAAAATTGTATCAAATAATAACACAAATAATAATTTTTTATCAATAAACACCTTTTTTGATTTTTATGATATAAATTTAATAAAATTTAATTTTTATTTAGAAAAAAATTTGCTTAATTCTCATTTTATTATTATTAAAATTATTATTATGCTGATAGTGATAACGTAAATGCATCGAATGTACCATAAGATTATTAATATTCAAAAAAATAAAGTGAAACAGACAAAAGATATATCATAAATCGGTTGTCTCATAGTAGTTTCATTTCATTTCATTGGTGGCTCAAGAGGTCATCTTCTTGTTTTTTCTGTCTAGTTGAAATTAAAAGATTCAAAAATAAAAAATAATAATATACATTAGAATTCATTAATCATATCTGTATAATCATCGACAATTTTTTCTGTAATAAAACTACTTTTATATTTACTTAATAACTTCTGAAGTGTTAATTTGTCTATTTTAATCTCATAATAATTAAGTTCATTTTGTCTACGTACCTTGATAATGTCTGCATCTTTTAATCTTGACAAATGCCATGAGACAGTGGAAGGTACCTTC
>DASSVK010000157.1:0-12585 GCA_035706205.1 Nitrososphaeraceae archaeon
AAAGTATTTGTATTAAATATACTAAAAATATTCAATCACTGTATAATAAAAATGCATTTAAGACTATCGTATTGTTATATGTATGATTCATGATTAAAAATATTAAGGGAGTAGCTATTATTACAAAAAATCTCAATAAAAATGCATATGAGGTATCAGAATATATTGCTAAAAACCTTTCAAAAAAAAATATTAGGGTATCCTCTATTCCTCCATTTGAAACATCTAACTTTAAAAATAGCAATTCTAATTTTAATTCATTAGTCAATGACATTGATCTTGTAATAGCAGTTGGAGGAGACGGTACGACTCTTCGAGCTTTTAGATTTCATCCAAGCGATATTCCTGTTTTTAGTATTAATGTTGGAGGTACACGTGGTATCCTCTCTGAAATCAAATTAGATTCAATTGATTATGCTATAAATGCAATATTAGATGGCAATTATTACTATGATGAAAGAATTAGGATTCAAGCTTCTTTATCTAATAAAATTTTTCTTCCTGCCTTAAATGATATATTATTATTCAGAAATAATCTTACTAGAACTCCACATATTGCAATAAAATTTAGAGATAGTATTATCAGTCAGCGTATGGATGGAATAATAATATCTACACCTACTGGATCAACCGGTCATTCAGTTTCCTTGGGAGGTCCAATATTACATGAAGAATTAAGTTGTTTAGTAATTAATCCAATAGCTTCGATTAATAAGTTGCCGTGTATAGTTATACCACCTGAGGAGATTGAAATTTCCAGTAATAATAAATTAGATCTAATAATTGATGGTCAAGATAGATTTTTGATTGAAGAAAACGATACCATTAAAATATCTATATTTCCTATCAAGGCTCGTTTTATTAGGCTAATAAAAAAAGGCTTTAGACAACTTGAAAAATTGGGATTCTGATATTTTCATTTTAGATTCTAGTGCTTTTTATGCAGGGTTTTATCGATCAATCAATTTGAAGTTTTATACCACGACAACTATTATGAAAGAGATTAAACATATATTAAATACATCTTTAACACTGGACTTGTTAATTTCATCAGGAGTTTTAGTTATACAAGATCCAGTTATAGAATCAATTAATAAAATAATTAATACTGCACATCATACAGGTGATATCAAAAAACTATCAAAAGCTGATATCTCTATTCTATCTTTAGCTTATCAAATGAATAAGATTTTAGTATCTGATGATTATTCTATTCAAAATGTTGCTAAATTTCTTGGAATTAAGACCATTTCTTTAGGTAGTGAGGGTATAGTAAAATTACGAAAATGGAAGAATTTTTGTAAAACTTGTAGAAAACAATATCCCCCAAATATCAAAGAATGTACAATTTGTGGTAATCCAACAAAAAGAAAATATAAAACATTATCTTCTTAAGTTTAATAATACATTCAACTTACTTAGTGATTACTCATAACAAACAGACCAATTTATAAGAAATAACAATTATTTATTATTGAAGGATAATTCTATAAAATTTACTATGAGAATATTCCAGTTAATTTATTTATCACAAGATAAACATGATATTGTCAATAGTTGATAGGTTTATCAGTTTTCAAAAATAATTTTTCATTATTATTAATAATAATTATAATTGGAATTGGTTTTCTTTTTATTATATCTTATCAATCATCAGCTTTTACTGCTGAGGAAATAAAGAAAATAGCAGAAGAAGATATTAGATCCAATGCCAGAATTCAAGCCTATGATTTATCTAGAATACTTGTACATAGTCTTGATGCAATAAATTCTAATCTAAAAGTCTTGACATCTTCTCCTTTTCTTTTTGAGAATGATATTGATCAAGTTCAAAATCTACTTTATTCTGCACAATCATCTACACTTCATATAACAGATGCATATTATTGGATAGATGTTAACGGCAGAATTGTAACCTCTAGTAAAATCTATCAAATTCCTCAAGCTAATGAAATTTTAGATACTCAAAATCAACCTTTCTTTCTTAATCCAAAAAAGACATTAACTCCTTATTATAGTACCTCGATTACATCGAAAGGAAGTCCCTCAGCATTTTTATATATCTCTTATCCAATAATTAAACAACAGATAGTACAATCTCAAAATAGTACATACAATGTTAAACAGACCTTTAATGGAGTACTTGTAGCAGCAATAAGTGTTAAATCATTGGGTACATTTCTTCAAAATGAGATGACAACTTCTATTATTGGAAATGTAGGATTAATGGATAGAGATGGTGTCATAATATATGCAAGAAATCAATCACTAATTGGAAATAATTATATGTCAGATGAATTTCAGTCTCTAATACCTAATGACCTTAGGGAAAATTATAATAGAATTATAAAAAAAGGTTTAGAGGGTGAATCTTTCGCAGAAGACCTAATATATAATGGATCAGCAATAACATTATCCTACGAACCAATTGTAATAAATGGGAAATATTTATGGACATTATATGGAAGTTTTCCTCATCAATTAGCAAGTAATGTAGGTTCGTTAATAGCACAACAAAATAATCTCAGTACTCTTATTGTGGTTATAACTGGTTCAGTTACTTTTGGAATAATCTATCTAATTTTGTCTTGGAATAGGAGATTAGAAGGGGAAGTCAATATACGAACGGGTCAATTAAAAAATACAAATATCTCTCTTTTGAAATCGAATCAACTGCTTGAAAAAGCAAATGAACAATTAAAAGTACATGATAAAATGCAAAAAGAATTTATCAATATAGCTGCTCATGAATTAAGAACACCAATAATGCCTATTTTAGGAGAAGTAGAAATAATTGAAGAAGATCTTGATCCTAAAACTAAAACTGTCAAAGTGGAAGAAGAACAGATTCAATTGATAATACGTAATGCAAAAAGATTAGACAGATTGGCGTCTGATATTCTTGATGTTACTAGGATTGAAAGTAACTCCTTAAAGCTGGAAAAGGCTTATTTTGATCTTAATGATATTATATCTAATTCTGTTAGAGACATTCAAAATCAAGTGTGTTTGGGAGATATAGGAACTACAGATATAAAAATAATCTATGAACCTGTACCAATAAAAATATTTGCAGATAAAGAAAGAATTAACCAAGTAGTTAGTAATTTATTAAGTAATGCATTAAAATTTACTAATAAAGGATTTATAAAAATAAAAATAGAAAAAAGCAGTGATCGTATCATTGTTAGCGTTGAAGATACCGGAAGTGGAATTCATCAGGAAATTTTTCCACGACTATTTTGTAAATTTGCAACGAAATCAGAGAAAGGAACAGGATTGGGATTATACATATCAAAGAATATTATAGATGCTCACGGAGGAAGAATTTGGGCACAAAATAATCCTTCCGGAATTGGAGCAACTTTCTTTTTTAGCCTTCCAATAGATAAGGAAAGATAAAATAATTTTTAAATAATTATTTTTACTATTTGACTATATTTATTGCTAAAGGTGTTATGTATTGTTGTATATACTACAAATTTGAGTATACTCTTTATTTTAGGAGTATAATGTAGTACTATACTAGTGGAAACAAGATTTTAACTTATTAATTTGATACATTTTAATAAATAAAATAATTTTTACACCTAAGAAGAAATACTCAATACATCTTTTACTCTAAAAAATTATTAAGTAATAATTAGCGAGAATTTTTATCCTATTGCTTACTTTGGTAAACATTAGATAAATGTAAATCTTAATCTATTATTGCAATACTATTATTTGAATTTCTTTATTGCTTATATTTAAAAGAGCTAGTTGAGTAATTCTTTAAATAGCTATGGAAATTTCAAACACCAAAGTGCGAAGTGCGGGATTTGAACCCGCGACCCCGAGCTTGGGAAGCTCGTACCCTAACCAGACTGAGCTAACTTCGCTTGCCTGATATAGTCCATATATGTATCGCAATATATTTTATGAATCTAAAGTTACTTAAGGAAAAGGTACAGGTAATATAAAAGGAACTTCTGTTGTTAGTATTTGGGCTTTTTTATTGGTCTCTTCAAATATCATATTTTCATTATATTCATCTTGTTTGATTGTGATAAATTGCTCTTTTACATAGTCTAGGGTGGTTGAATTAAAAGAAATAGGTTCAATCTTGCCTAATAATGCATTATTTATCATGACTGAGAGACTAGGTTTAGAATCCTGACGATCTTGATAGTTAACTTCTTCTGTTGTTTGTATTGTTGAATTAAAAGAAATAGGTTCAATCTCATCTGATAATAATGTATTGTTTATTGTCGTTGGGATATTATATATAAAATCTTTGAAAAAAGTCGTTTGAATTAGAAATTCTTCATCTGCATTGACCTCTTCCAGCATTACCACTATTGATAATATCGAAATGGTAAATAAACCGATCAACATTGAAGATATCGTCTTTAATCACATTATCTTTATTTAATTTAATATATTTAATTTGGGATATATCCTCCTATACTATTATATGATTACATTAAATAAGAAAATAATAACTAATATAATAATAAGTAATATCTTTTGGAAGATAGATATAGATAAATAAATTTATTTATTTATATAAAATATTTTAATATTAAAAAAGATCAATAGTATAAAGATGTACTAGATTACTTTTATCAAAGGAACAAAAATCTCAAATCGACACTGTTCAAATAAAAGATATATACTCATATTTAGCAAGAGATATTTATCAATTTAATAAATAATAATTAGATGTTTTAATTATTTATTTTATTGATTATGTGTGCAATGGTTATCCTTGAATAAAAATTCCTCAATTTTATCATGTCTTTGTGTTAATTTTAGATGGTTTTAGCAAATAATTACATTAGATTATTTAGGATTAAAGGTTACATAAATATTGTTCTACTAACTATGATTATAAAATATATATGTATTTCTCAATGTAATTTTTATACAGCAAAGATTGAGTGATTATCTATATTTTGTCCATAAAAAAAATCTAGAATTATATATTATCTATTTTAAAGTTTTAATGCATAGTTTCAAAAACGAATAAAAATAAGAATATCTAAACTTTGATGTGCGATTAATAAATAATAAAGATCATCATGTAAAATATATCTTTATCACTGGAGGTGTTCTTTCAGGATTAGGTAAAGGTGTAATTACTTCTTCTATTGCTAAAATTTTACAATTAACAGGCCTTAAAGTTTCATGTGTAAAAGTAGATCCATATGTCAATTATGATGCAGGAACAATGAATCCTATCGCTCATGGTGAAGTTTTTGTTACATGTGATGGTGGGGAATGTGATATGGATATAGGAAACTACGAGAGATTTTTAAATATTGAATTGTCAAGTGATCATAATATAACTACGGGAAGAATTTATTCAGAAGTAATAAATGATGAAAGAGAAGGTAAATATTTAGGTCAATGTGTTCAAATTATTCCTCATGTTACAGATGCAATTAAAAATAAACTTAGGAAAATATCGAATCAAGAATGTTTAGATGTATTAGTAATTGAATGTGGTGGAACTGTTGGAGATATAGAAAGTTTACCATTTTTAGAGGCTTTTCGACAAATGAAACTAGAAGAAGGAGATTATAATACGCTATTTGTTCATGTAACATTAGCACCAATCTTGGATGTAGTAGGAGAACAAAAAACTAAACCTACACAACATAGTGTACAAGAACTTAGAAGAATAGGCATTAATCCAGATATAATAGCGATAAGATGTAAAAATATTTTATCTACTGATGCAAGAAGAAAAGTATCACTTTTTGCAAACATAAATTCAAATTGTGTGTTGTCTTGTCATGATGTAAAATCTATTTTTTTGGTACCCGAAATTTTGGCAAATCAAGGAATCATTAGTATAATAGAGAATAAATTGAAATTACACAATTTATTTATAAAATGGTCAAACTGGAAAGGCATATCAAAATCATTTTTAGAATATAATAAAGTAGTAAATATTGCAGTGGTCGGTAAATATGTTTCTCTTCCTGATAGCTATGTAAGTGTTTATCAGGCTCTCTCTCATGCAGCAGCTAAGCTAAGAAATAAATTAGAAGTAACATGGATTGATTCTGAAAAATTTGATATTACTTCTAAACAAAAACTTTCATTACTTAAGAAATATGAAGGTATTCTTATTCCAGGAGGATTTGGAAAACGTGGTTCTGAAGGCATAATCAACGTGGCCAATTTTGCAAGAGAAGCAAATATTCCTTTTCTTGGAATATGCTTTGGATTTCAATTATCTCTTGTTTCATTTGCACGAAATGTTTGCGGAATATGTGATGCTAATTCTACTGAAATAGATCCAACAACCAATGATCCAGTAGTAGAATTTATGCCTGAACAAAAGGAGATAAATAATTTAGGCGGAACTATGAGACTTGGTCGTCATAAAATATCAGTAAATTCACATACACTTGCGTCAAAAATATACTTACAAAATTTTATTAATAAAAGACATAGGCATAGATATGAATTTAATAAAAGATACTTATCTGTTTTACATAAAAATGGAATGATATTATCTGGATATTCAGACAATGGAAAAAGGACAGAAATTTTAGAGATCCCTAATCATAAATTTTATTTTGCATTTCAATATCATGCAGAATTTGATAGTCGTCCCGGAAAGCCAGAACAAGCATTCGAATCATTTATGAAGATTGCGTCGATTAAATCTTGAGCTCATAGATTCTATGTCTTGCATCACGTAATGATGTTTTCTTTTTTACATATCCTCTATTAACGAGATGACCTAAAGATAATCTAATTGTTCTTTCTGGTAATAATGTCTTACTAGCTAAATCTTTCTGGCTCATTGATCCTTCATATTCTAATATTTTTAATATTAGCTTCGCACTGGGTGGCATATTTAATAATTCTTCAGCAATTTTTACTTTCTTAGCAATTATCGAAGTAGCAGAATCGTCTCCCACCAACCTTACTAATTTTGCTGGATATTGATGTTTACTACATTTTAGAACTTTTTTAATACCTAGTCTTCTTCCACCATCTAAAACTACTTCACAGTGATATCTACTTAGAATGTCTGAAATTTCCAATATACAGTTATCTGGGAATATCAATGGTCTTCTAGTATTATCTACAGAATTTACAGATACTACTACAAATACTCTCGAATTCTGCAGTATCATTGGTCCTCCTGCTGACATCGAATAGGCTGTAGATCCAATAGGAGTTGATATTATCACTCCATCACTATTGTCATGCCAAACGTCATTTCTATCAATTCTCAATATATGTTCCATTAATGTAGCACTTTTACTTGGAAATACTGCAACATCATTCAATACTGGCTCCATTTCTTTTCCATCTACATTTACTGCTAATCTAACAACTTCGTCAATTCTATAATCATTTTTTTTTAGTCTTTGAATATTTGTTTCTAATTCCCGTACATCTATTTGAGCTAAAAATCCTGTAGATTCGGATTCATATATTCCTATAGCTGGAGCAGAATCATTCACTACTTTATGAAAATAATCTAACATTGCCCTATCTCCTCCAACAATAAAGACTAAATCCACCTGATTTGCTAGATTGTAATTTTTTTCAGACATACTGATAGTTTGAATATAGGAATTATCAAGAGTTTTTTTAATTTTTGAAATTAGTAAGGTATCTTGAGGATGAGCACCAACCAGTGCAATTTTCATTATCTTCTTTGTAGTAATATAATCTCTTAAAGTTTTTCTGTTATTATTTATTATAATACAATGCATTATATCAAAAAAAATCTTTTATTTTTGTTTAATAATTTTACTTTTATTGCTGAAAAATTGATTGATTGACTTAATTATAATAGCTGATTTTACCAGAACCTTTAAAGTATGGAATCAGAATCATAATTATATGCCAAAGAAACGTACTAGTCGCGGTCGTACGAAAGGAGGAAAAGGTAGCTCTGGAACAGTTCATTGCAGTCAATGCGGTGCTATGGTTCCCAGAGATAAAGCAAAAAAAATAACTGGAAGAGTAACTCTCGTTGAACCTACTCTAGCTAAAGAATTGAGAGCTCAAGGAGCATATATTTCTCCAGCAACTGATGTTAAATTTTATTGTGTTTCTTGTGCTGTCCATAGAGGGATAGTCAAGGTTAGATCAGAATTAGAAAGAAGAACGAATACAAGACTTAGGTAGGTAAATCAAAGCTGTTTTAAAGAATTATATACTCTCTGTATAACAGTGATAATAGAAATCACTATTACTATTATTACACCATATTCCAGTGAATGAGAGAAAGGAAATAGTCCCATTATAGCAAGAATCAATAGTCTTTCAGCTCTTTCTCCAAATCCTACTCCACTTAAATTAAGCCCTAATGTTTCTGCACGAGATCTGGTATAACTAACTAATAGTGAAGATGACACTGCTATTAGACACAATATTGGATTAGCTAATTCGCCTATCGCTATTCCTAAAAATATTATAGCCTCAGAAATTTTGTCTAATGTAGAATCAAGAAATGCACCTTTTTTGGATGTTTTTTTAGTAATTTTAGCTACACTGCCATCAATTATATCGAAAAATCCTGCAATTAATAACATAATACTACCAACAACTGAGGAATTCAGTATTGGCTCTAATTGTAAAGAATTAAGTCCGAAAATAATAGAAGAGATAATAGTAATAATGAAACCAATTAGAGTGAATGCGTTGGGTGATAATCCCATTGATGAAAATAAAATTCCAATTTTCTCAAAAATTGGTTGTAAATTTTCTCTAAATTTATTTAGCAATAATTTCTTAGACCTTAATTATCCCCTATTTATATATTTTAATATTTAACTAATTCTACTTTATAGGATTTTTAGTAAAAATTTAATTATATTTTATTAAAAAAAATTCTATGGATAATTTCAATACAATATTAGTTTTTGGTGCTCATCCCGATGATTTAGAAATAGGTATGGGAGGTACAATTTCAAAACTAACAACTCTTGGATACAAAGTAATTATGGTTATAGCTACCCTACCGAATTTTACCAGCGCAGATAAAAAAGATGAAAGAAAATTGGAAGCTCAGTCATCTGCTACGATTTTAGGATGTACTACCCCTAATTTTTTAGATTTACCGCCAGAAGAAATTATATTTGGACGAAGAATGGTAAATTTAATTGATTCTTTAATAAAGAAATATAATCCAAGTACTGTTTTTACTCAATGGATAGGTGATTCTCATCAAGATCATCAAATTCTTACTCAATCCGTTATTACTGCTTCACGTGATATTAATAATTTATATATGTACGAAACAACAATACCTGGAGGAATAACTGAAAAATCCTTTAGGCCACAACTATATGTTGATATTACCAAAGAAATGGAAAATAAAAAAAAATCTTTACAATGTTTTAAATCACAGTTTCCTAGGTGTGGACCTTTCTGGATAGATGCTATTGTTGGAAGATCTATTTATCGTGGATATCAAATGAATAAAAAATATGCCGAGGCTTTTGAAATTGTGAAAACTATTCAATTTTAATAGAAAATGGTAATTGTTGATGATTGTTAATCTACTTTCTGGAGATCTTTTTATAAATAAAGAGAAACAATGCTTGTCCAGATAGGGCAATAACCACAGAAAGAGCTATACCTGTAACTTCAATTAATCGTCCTAGATAAATCATTAAAGTAATTTGTAATATTTGATAAATAATTGCTCCAATAACTACTCCTTTTGTGTTGCCTTCACTTAAGAATTTTGAATTAATAATATATGCTACCATCATTGGAATTATCCCAATGCTCATTAATCTTATAGCATCTAATGAATTTTGATATTGAGGGAAAAGTACATCTATGATAATTGGACTCGAAAAATAGAGTAAAGCTGCTAGACCAATAGATAATCCAAATCCTATAATTCTTAACTTTGTTTTTTTATTTCCGCTTGATTCCTCAGGAATAAGATATTGGAAAAAGCTAATTGGTACCATTCCAAGAAACATCAAAAATTGAAATCCTAATTGGTAGTATCCTAAAATGGCATATCCAAATATCGGAGGTATAATAATTTTATCAAAGTACATTAATAGTGCATTTGAGATATTGAATGAATAGCTATGTAGAGCAAATTTCATTTTTCCACGAATTTCCATAAAGTCTCTTTTAAAATGTTTTATAGATAGAAAATATCTATGACTAAATAAGAAAAATGAGATTGTAAATCCAATGATAATCCCAGGAATACCTATTATATAATAAAGTATAATAGAAAGTAAAAGTTGACAAGCTCGAGCTCCGATATTAGCAATAGCATATTCTTTATAGGATTTTCTTCCAAGAAATTCGTAGATACTCATCATCCAAAAAGTCATTCCAAGCACAAAAAAACCTAATAACCACTCTCTGTATCCGACAATTAATGCAGCAATGATACTTGAAATTAATATAATCTGATTTGCGGGAATGTGAATTTTATCTTGCCCTTTAGGTATAAAAGTTGTAATAGCTGTATTCAAACCAAGGAGAGCAAAACTTGATGCCAAAGAAGCCATTGAAATCATATAACTAGTTTCTCCATATTCTTCAACAGTCTGTAATGAGGCTAGTAAAAGCCAAAATCCTCCTGTCAATAAAGCACCAAAAATATTTCCAAATATTATATATACTAGACCTCTGTTGGATTTAAGAAACTTTAGCAATTATTATCTCCACTTAATCTTTTATTAACTAAAATATTGTTATCAATAAAATGATTTATGTTAATTTATATATCATTTTGTTTTAGAATATTGATATATAAGTTTTAATTTAGTTTATGAATTTTTTGTATAATTTCATTAAATCTAATTATGTGAGGTAAAAAATAGAAAAAATTACAAGTATTTTATCCTATGCTAAAAAACTAAATTATATTTATAAAACAAAATATAGTTCGTTATAAATATCTAGAATCCTTTTTCTTATAAATGAACACTAATATTTTAAAAAAACTAAATTCTCTATTTAGATTAGAGAAAGATATTTTGTCTCAGGTTAGTGAAATTACAAGTATAATATTCAATTTAATAATAGAAAAAATGAAGATAATAACCATTGTTAAACCTTAGGACTATTTTTAAATAGTAGAATAAATGTAAAAAAAATCTAGGAGCAAAATAGATGAAAAATTCTGATAAAAAATTTCAGTTATTATCGACTGTAATAATTACATTTTTCATTTGTATTTTATTACTTAATTCGAATTCGAATTATAAATCAGTTCAATCACAAACTTCAACTACATTTCTTACTCTTACTGGTTCTAATTTTCACGACGTTGAAAATAGCGAAAGGTTACAATTAAAAGATTTTACACTATCTACTTGGTTTAAAACAGATAAGCAAGATTATCTTGAACCTGGTACAATTGTGAATAAAGGTGGTATGAACGATGATACTCCAGGAAATAATATGAATTATGGTATTTGGATTACTCCTGACGAACTTCTTCAAGGGGGATTTGAAACGGAAAGAGGAGCCAATGTTTTTGTTAACTCTAAACAGAAATTTAATGATGGAAATTGGCATAATGCTATACTCTCAAATGATGGATCGTTTTTAAGACTATATGTGGATGGAGTAGAAGTTGCTAAGACTTCTACACTAGGAGCTATACCTGATATGACAGGGTTGCAATCTATAAGGATTGGTGCTAATTCACTTAATCTTGACAAATTTTTTGCTGGTGATATAGATGAAGTAGTCTTGTGGGATCGTGCTTTGTCATCAGATGAAATTTTTAATTTTTACAATTATGACGAAATTCCATCAAATGGAAGAATTATCTATCTTCCCTTTTCATCTATATCTCCGACTCAGACAGATTATAAATATCAACCATTTAAAACATTTGATGAAACAGAAAAAGATGAAATTGATAATGAAGAATTATTTCGTCTTACTAATTTTTCACTTGGAACATGGTTTAGAGCCGATAGGATAGACCACGAAAAAGTAGGAATTTTATTGAATAAGGGTGGTTTTGTATCTGAGCTTAATGGTGAAAATCTTAATTATGGAATATGGTTGAATCCATCAGAAACCATAGAAGGAGGATTTGAAACCAAATCTGGAACAAATGTATTTGTATCATCACAGGAAAAATATAATGATGGTTTATGGCATTACGTTTTATTAACTTATGACGGTAAAGTTTTAAGGCTTTATATTGATGGAGTTCTAGCAGATAGTAAAATAACATCTGGTGTAACTCCTGATAATACTGGAGATCAAGAGTTTGTAATTGGTGGAGATTCTTCCATAGATGATAGATTCTTCAAAGGAGATCTTGATGAAATTAGAGTTTGGAATAGGGCTCTTAGTACTGAAGAAATATCCGATGGATTCAATAATAATGCCTTTAATACAAACGGGCAGATTTTTTATGAATCATATTCTGATTCCGATTCTGATACTCAACAACCTACAGAGACTCCAGACACACAAATACCACCATCACCAGGTAATGAAACTCAGATACCACCAGGTAATGAAACTCAGGTACCACCAGGTAATGAAACTCAGGTACCACCACTACCACCAATAGAGACTCCAGACACACAAATACCACCACCATCACAATTACCACCTATA
>DASSVK010000158.1:0-8646 GCA_035706205.1 Nitrososphaeraceae archaeon
TGTTATAGCTAACAGAATAATTGATAGTACCAAAGTTTTATTTTAAATCTTAAATATAATAAACATAATAAAATTTTATGAAGAAAAAAGTTCTTTTTGTTTTGACTTCTCATGATCAATTAGGAAATACTGGACAAAAAACAGGGTTTTGGTTAGAAGAATTTGCTTCTCCCTACTATGAGTTTATTGATAATGGATATGATGTGACAATTGCTTCTCCAAAGGGTGGACAACCTCCAATGGATCCAAAGAGCAATCTAGAAGAATGGCAGACTGACTCTACACGACGTTTTCAAAAAGATAAATCTGCTCAAGAAAAGTTAGCAAATACGTTGGTATTAAGCCAAATGTCAGCTAACGACTATGATACATTATTTATCCCAGGAGGTCATGGACCCATGTGGGATTTAGCAACAGATAAAAATTTAAAAAAATTAGTTGAAGATTTTTACTTTGGTGGAAAATTTGTTAGTGCCGTATGTCATGCCCCAGCAGGATTATTACAAGCTACAGATAAAGATGGAAACTCAATATTGAAAGGTAAAAAGGTAACAGGATTTACGGACAGTGAAGAAAGTGCTGTACATCTAGAGAAAGTAGTTCCATTTTTGTTAGAAGATCGTATGAAAGAACTAGGTGGGAAATTTGAAAAAGCTGAAAATTTTAAACCCTTTGTTGTAACTGATGGAAAGTTGATTACAGGTCAGAATCCTGCATCGTCATTTGTTGCAGCACAAAAAGTAATAGAAATGTTAGGAAGAAATTAAGATGATTAATTTCTAGCAGAATGAAAATATGGATCAAAACTCAACTAGTTATCTAAATAAGATGACAACTACAATAACAAGAAGATAATTTTAATAGGATCATCAAATAAGTAACTTAATAGATCCATTCAGTTAAATCTATATTAATCTACCAATATAAATTATCAAAATATTTATATACTATGGAGCCAGTGGAATGTGAAACAAATTTGACCTATTTTTTGGTCCCTTCTAAAGAGGAAATTTTGGATGGCAATAAAAAACAAAAACCCTAACGATAGAATACCGCATATTACAACTCTTTGTTATTGATAATGTTTTTAAATATGATTTAGTCCTGTGAATATAGTCTTTACTATTCTAGACCATGTATTCTTATTCTGATCTTCGTCTATTCCTAAAAGCTTATTTATTTTTAGTCCATCATATAATGATACAAATCCATATGCTATTTCTGTGATTTCTATATCTTTTCTTATGTATCCTTTTTCTTTTAGAATATTTAAATAGTCTATTATGATATCTAAAATTTTTCTTCTTTCTTGATAAAGTAATTGTTTTAAAATTTTATTACGAGATGATTCAGCTATTATTTCAAAAAACATTTTGTATCCTTGGTCATTAAAATCTTCATAAAAGTTTTGAATACGAGTAATAAGGTCATTATCGCTATTTTGAAATAATTTTGATAATTGAATTTTTAATTCATTTGTATTTCTCTCTGAAATAGCATTAAAAAGTTCTTCTTTATTTTTGAAATAGATGTATATAGTCCCTTTACTAAAGTTAGCTGTTTTAGCTATATCGTCCATTCTAGATTTATCATATCCATATTTAGAAAATGTAGAAATAGCACTTTCAATAATTTTATTTTTTATATTTTCCTTGTATTGATTTGTTACTTTTGGACACATTTTTTTAATAATCTATTTTTTGGTTATTATTATTAATTTGAATGCTATTGTCATTAATATTATTGCCTTCTTTATTTGTATTTGCTGATTTGATCATTTTATTTGTAATCAAATATCCTATTACACTCATTATAGCACCAGATGGAATTGAAATAATTAGCATTAATGGTAATGTTGATGAGAAGTTTGAAATTAATTGTGACATTAACGGTAATTCTTGATTATTAACAAACAATGGCATATCCAAAGGAATTGCATAAGCCCACACTATCATTGGATAATTAAAGACATAGAACACAGCACCTAATAATGCAGCTGCTACTATTTTATTAATGGATTTTTCCTTGTAATTTCTTTTTCTAAATGTAAAATTGTTAGTTAAGAAATCAGCAATAATTATTGGTATGAATGAAAGAGGGAAATACCATAAAATGGACGGAAATAAAATGCCATCAGTAGGTATGATATTAGCAAATAAATTAATAAAAATAACTAATCCTCCTATGGCAGTGACTGCACCAAATCTACTTATAGTTTTGGAAGCTATAAAAAAGATCATAGATCCAAATAAAGGCAAAAATAAAGTTGCTATTATTGATGCTAAATAAGGATCCGGATTAAAGTTAAATCTTTCTCCATTTGAAAAGGGAAGAGAAAAGAAATACACATACCAAATAATTGTGAACCATAATGCAGCAAAGGCTGGGATTAAAGCAATGTTTCTTAAAATTTCTAACTTATTATTTGTTTTAATATCTGAAATTTTTAATCTTGCTAATCCTATGACTACTCCAATTGATGTTATTAGCATACCTGTCATTAATGATATGTGTGTAGGACTCAATAAACCATCAATTCCAAAGATTTGATGCCACAAATAATCCCCTGGACCCGAAATAATACAAACTACTGAACCAATTAATAACAAGTAAAATGAAATTTTAGAAGGTCTATTTGTTATACTATGTTTATTTTTAATGTAAAAATGAGTAATAAGAATAGTTGCAATTGTTATTAAGCCTATTCCTGAATAAAGTAAAGTATGAGATGGTGTAAAAAAAGTTTCAGGTTCATTCATTAAGTGAGAAGTTACATCCCAACTTGTTCCTGTTATTTGAATAAATGAGCCTAGGGTGGCTAAAATAAAAATAAGTAAATAGAGTTCAAAAATGTTTTGTGAAAATATTTTTGAATTCAATCTCGAAAGCATATCATATTATATAGATAAAGTAGTATATTAATTTAACTGACTGGTCAGTCATCTTAAAATTATAAATAAGTTAAAAAAATGAAATTGAAAACCTTCTATACAGTAGGACCAATGAATTTAACAAAGTGATCTTACAAGATGTTTATCAATAGAGAAAAAAGTAATATTCTAGTATTGATAAAATCTTGTCGTTTATATGGACATATAAATTAATATGATTCCTCAGTTTGCTATCATTGAAATGGAATATTTTATCTAAAACAAGCTTTTGATTTTTACACTAGATTATGAGATAATTTAATAATAAGATATACTACACACAAAAATAAGAGGTATATTTTGACTACGAATATTTACTATTTTAATGTAAAAATGAGATGTAAAATTGAATGATTTACTTCTGCTTTCTAGTTTCAACGTTCAGCTGGATAACCTGCTAAATACTTCTGCAATGGGAATCCTTTAAATTCTGTTTGGTTGGTTGCTGATAACATTTCCATCACTCCTTGCTTTTGCTTTTCACTATATTTTGGGGGAATAATTCCAACATTTTGGGCATATTTATCATATGCAGAAACCATATTTTTAAGGATATTTGGATGTTCTTTTGACAAATCTGTTGCTTCCCTAATATCTTGTTTTATGTTAAATAGCTTCCATTGTCCATCACCTAATGGAAATATATTATTACGTGCTTTCCAGTCCCCCATGAATACAGCACGGTTACCAAACATTTCTGCAGATATTGTTTCATTATCCAAATGTATCTTTTCAACTTTATCTTCTAAGAGTAGTTTTATGGATTTTCCAATCATGGGAGCTACTTGTTTTCCGTTATATTCTGAACCAGGATGTGTGGTATTTGCATATTCTAAAAAACTTGGAGTCATATCGCTGACATGAACAAATTCCTTTACAATATCAAGTTCAGGTGTATTTGTTGCGTATGGTTCTTTTATTACAAAAGGTGGTTTAATTCCTCCATTGAACATGGTTGATTTAACGCCAGAATGTGGAGTGTTTGACATGACAGCTCCCTGCCAGCCATATCCCCAATCGGAGTATTTAGTTCCTATATCGTCAAAAGCTCGACTAAAGTCTGTTGCTTTGAATTCCTCTATTTCCTTATCAGTGGCACCTTCAAAAGATGCAACTATTACAGGAGAATCAGATGGTTCACTACCGCCATTGTCTGAAGTAAACATTATTAGTGTA
The DNA here is from genome assembly GCA_035706205.1 of Nitrososphaeraceae archaeon. Classification (GTDB taxonomy): domain Archaea; phylum Thermoproteota; class Nitrososphaeria; order Nitrososphaerales; family Nitrososphaeraceae; genus TH1177. The sequence goes on from DASSVK010000158.1 coordinate 4,107, forward strand.
TTGTCATATTGATCTGTATCTTTGAGAAATTGGATTAACCTCCCTATATTATAGTCCATATCTTCTATCATGCCTGCATGTGCTGCAAATATCTGTGATCTCTGTTTTTGTTCATCTTGAGGTAACGAATTCCAATCTGGAAAAGATGGATAGCTTTGTGGTAATGTCATGTTAGCAGACCATATTCCAAGTTCTTTTTGTTTCTCAAATCTTTGTTCTCTTATTTTATCCCATCCGGCATCATAAACTCCTTCATACTTCTTTATGTATTCTGGCGGTGCTTGGAATGGTGTATGTGCTACCTGAAATGCAAGATATGCAAAGAATGGTTTGTTATTGTTATTCTCTTCTGATTTCTTGATGAAATCGATCATTTTATCTGTATAAAATTCATTTGAAAATTGAGTACCATTTGGTTTTTCAACTATTTTACCATTTTCTATGAAAGTAGCAACTCCACCAGGATAATATGGCTCATATGTGAAATGGTTTGCTCCAGATTCAAGTAGTGTAAAGCTGTGATCAAATCCTCTATCTGCCGGTCCTGTTCCTTCATGATATCCTTTTCCTGAAAGATGCCATTTCCCTGATAGAAGCGTATCATAACCTGCATTCTTTAGTAACTCTGAGACAGTCACAACTCTATCAGTGATATAAGTCTCATAGCCAGTTTTATTCATCTGATTAGGAGCAATGTTTTCAAACATCGTACCAATGCCAACTATATGATTATCAACTCCAGTAAGAAAAGTACCTCTTGCTGGAGAACATACTGGATATGTATAATAATTGGTCAAGATTTTTCCTTCCTTTCCCAATTGATCCAAATTCGGTGTAGAAATCTCACTACCAAATATGCCTAGATCAGAAAAACCAAAATCATCTCCCATTATTACCAATATATTTGGTTTGTTATCGTTAATGTTGTTATTCTCATTCTCATTCTGTCCAAAAGCATTACTTGATATCATATAAACTGATGATACGAGAAATGCTATTAAAATAAATATAATATAAGAAAACATAAATTTTCTCATATAAATGTCCCAAACAATATTATTATTTAAACTTTGTTTAAATAATCTAAATTTTCTATCATCATTAACAAATCAACTATAACATATTTTATATAACTTACCAATTATCAAGACAAATTAATTAATTGTCATAGCCTGAACTGGAGATTTACCACGGGTCCAGACTATGACATATATATATGTCTCCTAATTTTCCTTCTATGGAAATTAGGTAATCACTATAATATTGACAACTGTATTTATTAATTTTTGAATTTCTCATTCTAGAAATAGATTATATTAGTTTGAGGTACAAAGTCAGTAAAATAATTAAAGATATATCATCATCAAGTATCATTCAATGTAAACTGATCTATTATATTATCATCATTGGCATGAAATTGACCAACTAATGTCTTGCCATCATTTTCTATTTTTATATTTAAAAATCCAAATTTGCTTTCCTGAGTAACATAATATCTATGTTTTTCTTTAACAGGATCTAGTTTATCTCCTGCTGTACCTACAGTTAGAAATATTATTCCATTATCTTTATTTGAATAATCAGATTGTGAATTATTTGTAATTATTGGTTTTGGTTCTGTCTTTTTATTTGTATTTTTTTCATATTCTTCATTGTACAGTATGGGATATGTTCTCTCATAGTATTGGTTATGACTTGATATTACCAAATCTACATCATATTGTTGAAAGAGTTGCTGATATATATCACGTAATTGTTCTGCTTCCTGTTTATCTTCTTTAGTTGAATAAAGAGGCTTATGTTGATGAACTATTATCCAATCAATACTGGAATTTTTTGAAGTTTTTTCTAAATCATTTTTTATAAATTCATATTGTTTGCTTCCTTGTTCAAAAGGATGTTCTGTTGACATACTTATGAAATGTATATTTTCAAAGTCATGCGAGTAGTATGGATTTTTTACATTATGGTAATCAACTATTTGTCTGTAAATATTTGCAAATTCAGTATCATGATTTCCTATCGCTATTCGCATTTTATCTTTCATTGGTTTTGACATTTTAATCCAACAAGAAGCAGATGGAGATTCCTTTACCTGATCACCAGTTGTAATTATGAGTTCAGGATGTTGAGCAAGAATATTATTTATTGTCTTTTTTGTTTCTTCATTACAGTACCAGTCTCCTGCTGCTATAAAGTTATAGTCTGTTGAACTTTCTGTTGCATTATCACTGACAATAGGAGTTTCTGTTGCATTTTTAATCTTTTCAAAAAATTTAAAAAATGAAGGATCAGTGGCATCTGAATCAATAGTTGCATTTTGAACACTTTCGACAGCAAATGTTTGTTGTTCTATATTAATTAAAAATAGTAAAAATAAAATCGGAATAGTTATGGCAAAAGTATTATTTAAAGAAAATAAATATCTTCTCACGATTATAAATTACCTTGTCACTATAATCATTAATAGTTCTAAAAGATAAATAAAAATTTTGTTATAATTCTACATAGTGAAAAAATAACCATATTATTATTTTATATATTCATATATTATATTTATTATTTCAATTTCTTTTGTTAAATAAGTTAGACTATAAAAATAAAAAATAGTAAATTTAAAGAAAAGATGTATTAGAATATTTTCTTGTTTAATATTATCATATTTTTTTACCTTTATTTTATTCATTTACTATTCTAATTAAAATAAAAGATTTTTTCATTTTTGCATTTACTCAAATTCGTAATTTAATTATTTAAACTTCTTAATAAAGAAGACTAAATATAAAAAGAGCGAAATAAAAATAAAATTACTATTGTTGTTTAAATAACTTCTCTGCCATATCTAAATTAGATCTTATATTATTATGTAATGTAGTAATTTCATCTAAAGGCTTTTTGTCTTCAATAGCACTTGCCAAATCTTCTCTTATCATTAATTCCGTTTCTTCCATTAGATCTTGATCAAGTTCTTTTAGAGGATCTTCAATATACTCATAATTGTCAATATAGGCAATATCTACTAATTCAGATGCACTTTCATAATTTCCTGCATTTAATTCTGCTATAGACTTATCAAGCAAATTTCTGATATTGGATAAAATGGTCAAGGGATTACTTTTTTCTTCTTCTACATTTTCCTCTTCTTGGGCATTAACACTATTGAAAGAGGGAAATAATACTAAAACTAATACCATTAAAATAAATGATGAACTAATAGTAGTAGTAGTATAGACCATTTGTTTTTTTGAATTTACCATTTTTATTTTATTTTATTTGAAATATTTGTTAAATATATATTAATATTATTTTCTCATTTATGAGAATAATATTTTTGTTAAAAAGAAATTTATAATGTTTGAAAAGATACTATATGTATTATTTTAATAAAAAGATATACGTGATTAATCATTAACTGATTAATTGATTAATTAATAAACAAACTAACAATAAATTCCTTTTTTGATTTCACAAATCATATCTTTTACATTCATGTCTACATCACTAGGATCTCTTTTTAAATCCATATCTTTTTCTATCTCTCTTATTTTGTCAATGTACTTTTTATCCTTCTCTGATGATAATAATGCTTGCGATTCCTCCAAAAGCATTATTGCTCTTTTAATAAATTGTTGACCATCTTGATATTCTAATAAATTAATAATTCGTCCATTATACATTGCTTCATTATATTCTTCCGATGCTATAATGATTAATTCTGCAGTAACGTTGAGTATATAATCTCGGTTATTGTTTCTTTTTTCTAAAGATATTGACTGGTCTAATGCATCATTAAGCAAATTCTCTAATTCTGCTTTCTCCTTCAGAATCTTATTTAGATTATTTGACTTTACAGTTTGAACATACTGATTTAGTTTATTTGAAAACTCTTTTGTTAAAATTTCATTTGTTTGAATTAGTCGATTATTTATTATATCTACAATTTCTTCAATAGGATGTAGTGCATGGGCAACTGCTAATACACTATTATTATTTTGAACATTTATGATTGAAGCATCTAAATGGCCATTCATTTGTTCTAGGTAGCCATGAAGTTTATGATCGCTTATTAAATTAGTAGATTGTTGTTGTTTTGCCTCTACTATTACAAAAGAAGAAGAAGAAAATAAATTGCTATCGGAATATAAGGAAGAAGCAAAAATAGTGAAATATACTGCTATTACTGAGATTGCAGATATTGTTGTAGTTAAAATAGATTTCAAGCTCTTAATATTATTATCTATCACTATATTCAAAATGTAAAAGATATCTTTGTATATTTTAGTTTATTCATTTTTCTATTAAATGATAAAAAGCAAAAGAAGATCATTTTATTATTATCATACTAGAAAATGAGAATTTGATGAAATGGTAAATACTTAATTTTATTATGTATTAACTATAATAACGAAATTGATCTAACCATAGGCTATTTGTCATAGTCTATAGCCTAGGTATCATATACTATATACATTCAACAAAAAATTTATTGAGTATTGTATTGATATCTAGACTATGACAATTAATTTCTTTTCTTTTCTTT
>DASSVK010000159.1:0-2663 GCA_035706205.1 Nitrososphaeraceae archaeon
TCGCCTGAGCCTGAGTCACTGCCATCTCCATTACTGCTTTCTTGTGCATAGGCAAATTTAAAAACACTGCTGGAAAAATTAGAATTATTTTCAAAAAAATTTATGCTCACTTGGTAAGAACTCATTATTAAAAGTGTACCGACAAGTAAAATTATATCTAAATTTAACAATAGCTTTTTTATCATTAAAATAATAATTGACTGTTATATAGCTATAAAAAGGTTATGAATCAATATTAATTAATATAATAATTGATCTATCTTAACAAACACTTATTCAATAAATATAATTATATAAAATATTATTATAAAATAAAATAAGATAATATTATTACTTTATTATTACCTTTTATTATATGACTAATATTAATAATTAAAAACTTTACTAAATTCATAAAATCTAATAGAAACATAGTATAAATATAAATTAAATAAAAATTAATTACTTTTTATAAATCAATATAATAATGATTTGAATAGAAGCAATTTAGATTTCTGATAATGGATGAGCTTGAAATGAAGCTAGGATAAATGAACCTCATACCAGGTTTATTATAAAAATCTAATGCAGATTTTATACCTTCCACTGTCATTGATAATATTTGTTACTAAAATAATCTGGTTGTGACTTCTCTATTGATGGTATTTGTTGTATGATCATTGATGGTATTTGTTGTGTAATTATTTCTGGAGCTTGAGCTGGGTCTTGTTCTGATGCTGGAGGATTACCAGGGGTTATGGTAAATTCATCCCATACCTTTCCTTCATTTGATATCATCTTACAGATTATTGTTTCCTTATTAACATCACAATGTAAAGCTCCATTACTTCGGACATATTGTTTTGGTGGAGAACCAGATTCACCTGAATCTTGGTGTGGATTAGCTCCTCCGTTGCCAACAGTTACATAAATGAATTCTGTTCCTGAAACTGCATTCATTCTAGCGTAAAAGTGGTTATGGCCTCCCAATATCATTCTGATTTTATCATATTTTTTAAATACATCAAAATATCCTCTATCAGCATCTGGTTTCAATGGGTTTCCTGGAGTTGGAGTGAATACTGTCTTGTGACCAAAAGGGATGATGTGGTCTACAGTCGGGTCTGCCTGTGCCTGTGCTAATAATGGATCAATGGTTGATGGATTATTCTTTTCGGTATCAAAGGCAACAAAAGCAACGTTTGAGACTTTATATATAAACTCCCACTTTCCTCCATTGAGTGGCCATAAATTAAGGAAATCATTATTTGGTTTATCATGATTGCCAAGAGCGCCTATAACTTTGAGACCGTTGAGGGCATCCATGTTTTGAGACCACCATTTCTGGGCTCCCCCCTTATATGAAAAGTCACCAAGTATCAAAACAACCTCTGGATTGTTTGCTGCCATGTTTTCATCAGTGTTAGTATTATCTCTAAAGTCACCAGCTGCTGTAAAATGGAAAGGAGTGTCAGTTTGAGGTGGTATAGTTGGAACACATTGTTGTGTTGTTTGGTTAAAGTGCTGACCGGCTGGACATTGTGGTGGAGGTGGAGTCTGCTGTCCTCCTCCACCCGTTTGTGGTGGAAATGGAGCTGTTGCTGTTGCGTCATCATTTAGAGTAATTAAACAAGTTTTAACCTCTCCAGATTTAATGTCACCTTGACATTGATTTTGTTGGGAGACTTTATATCCTTGGACATTCCCTATTGATAGTGAATAATTGCCTTCTTGCATAGAAACAATTTTGACTTCAGGTGCTGGAAGAGCTTGAAATGAGGCAAGAACAAATGACTTTCCTATTATGTTTCCTACTATATTTACTGTAAAATCTGAAGCAACTTTTGTACCTCCACTATCATTAATAACAATTGTTGCTAAGATAAGATAACCTGGTTGTGATTGTGTATTTGTTGATGGTATCTGTTGTGTAATTGTAGGATTTGTTGGATAATCCATTTGCGAAAAACTAATAATTGGTAATGAAGTAGCAAACAATGATAAAAAAATCAGCATAATATATTTCATAGTTATTAATTTCACTTTTAAAAGTGATTCAAATGTATATTTGTACTAAGTTACATAATCAAATAAGAATTATTTCTAAATTATTAATATTATTTTTTATGTTAAATTATTTAAATTTCTTATTTAATGTTGATGTTTATATAAAACAGATAGATATTATATTAAATTATTATGATATTAAAATATTATCTATATGAAAAATAACTATATTTAAAATTCTTATTTAAATTACATTTTTTATTTATCAGCTAAAGAATAGTAATAAAGATCAATAATAATAAATTAGTTTAAAATGTTCTATAATTATTATGAATATTAAGAATAAAATGAAACCATCTCTTTGAATTCATTGAATAATATTAAAATAGTATCAACATGGCATTGTAATTTTGAATGTTACTAATTCTACAAATTAAAAAGAAGATTATATTTATATTGACTTGTAAGATATTTAGATATATTTGATTCAATTTTTTTTGATGTATTATTTGTCTGTCTAGGCTAACTATTTGTCAATGTTATCATCGATTTGAAAATTAGATGTTTTGATATGAAATGAAATTCCTTCTTCATATAACCCTTTACATATGCTCTTTATTATACCCTCTTCAATTAAATTAAGTCTTTTTTTACTCTCAATAAGATCTATTGGAATA
>DASSVK010000160.1:0-2760 GCA_035706205.1 Nitrososphaeraceae archaeon
TTTTTGCCTATTAACTCGTAAACATAATTAACATGTTCATAAGTTTTCAATTTCTTATCTTCTGGTATTTTTATTTTTTTAGTTCTAAATGTATTATTAGTTATCTTTCTTAATGAATTATTCAACTCTTTTGAAATGATAATTTGATCCTTTTCAGCAAAACCCTCAAGTCTACTACAGAAATTAACATCATCTCCAATAGCAGTAATCTGACTTCGAAGAGGAGAATACCAATATCCAAACAGGACTTGACCAAGATGCATAGCACATTTCAAATTTATATTGGTATTAGGCTTGTAATCATAATGAGAATATAAAATTTTCATATGTTTTTCCTTAATTTTTATAAAATTCGTCTTTAACTCTAATGCAGCGTTCATTGCTTTTGAATAAACTATATCAAATTCTTTATCTTGGTAACCGAAATAAGCAAAAATTCCATCACCTATAAATTTATCCAAGATTCCATTATTTTTTTTTATCACTCTTGTTGCTTCACTATAATAGTCTCTTACTAAGTATTCTAATTCATGAAATATAAGACCTTGTTTTTTTAATCGTTTTTTCATTAATGCTTTTAATTCTTTAACTAAGGCAGAAAATTTACTTATATCCCAAAATACAATAATTAATTTATTGATGTTGACTCCATCTAACTTTAATTCTTTAATATGTTTGTATATGAATGGATCAAAATACATACTTAGTTGTTCCTTAGAATAGGGATCATTATCCATAATATTCTGATTAGCAGTCATTATATTTACACCAATTATCTATTTCTATCAAGATAACTTGACAGATTGGGAATGTTGATATTATATCTCTTGCTAAGATATCTTAATCTTTGAGTATTGCTCATATTTTTATAGTCTTCAGTAAAAATAGTAATACTATTAACTTCTCTTCTATGTATTTTACATACATAATCTATTCGTTCATAATTATAATTAAACATGACTTCTCCTAATTCTCCAGAGTTTAGATAAAGTTTCTCATCTAATACTTCAATATTTGTTGAGTCAGGATCAATTTTAATAAAGTATAGATGGTGAGATTCATTATCCGTATTAATCCATGTAATGGTATCTCCTTTTTGAATTTTAACTGTTTGCGGAATATAATTTCTAATAGATTCATTACTTAGAAATTGTGGAATGATTACTTGATGTTTCATTACTATTATGTAATTATATCAGATAGGATATATAGAAATACCAACAGACAATATTGATGAAATAAAAATTCTATCCGAATATGTTGGGGTGGGAATTTGAGGAAGGAGAAGGAGAAAAGTATTGGTTAATAAAAAATGCTGGAATAAAAGGAGCAATAAATTCAAAAAGAGAAGATAATCAAACTCCTACATTTTATATTATGGTAGATTCAATAGATGATTTTATAATTAAATCTCAATAAGAAGGTGCAAAGGTGGTAATTAACAAAAATGAGATATCTGAAGATTTTTATGCTACATTACAAGATCAGCAACAAAATCCTTTTGGTTTATGGCAAAGCAAAAAATTAGTAAGTAAAAGCATTGTCTAGATTAAATCAAAACCACAATATTTTTTGAAACAAAATAGGTTAATAGATTGAATTATAAATCTGAAGATATCCCTAGCGAAATGTCTAACTTATGATTTGTAAGAAATTTTATTAGTAAATTTTGCATTTAATGCAGCAATGTTACCCGACTTAAAATTGATAAACTTTTACTTCTTTTGAACTACAAAATTGTGTCAAAATCAGCAGTTGATACACCTCCGAGCCCAATGAATTCGTTAGTCTAATTTAATTGATTTAGATTATAACCAAAATGTCTGTGAAACGTCTGTTTAAGCATTTTATTAAAATATATAAAAATTTTTCTCAGGTTTATTGAGATTATGTTATTATTAATCTGGAGAATGGGTATTTTCACCTTGCATAGCATTCTCCAGATTAATAGTTTATTAGAGCTGATTTTATAATAACTATTTTACTTTATTTTTTTTTATAGTTTACTACAATTTATCCTCTATTGATATTTTAGAATAAATACAAAGATATATGTTATACTTAAATGGACTTACACAATTTCCTGAAGAATATTTCTAATTTAAATAATTTAAATTATTTTGTTAATTTATATTAATACATTTTGAACAATCAACTATTACAACATTATATCAAAGAATCTTTATTCATCTATAGTATTTCAGATATATTATATTCTAATATTTCTTAATATTGAATAATAGTAAAACTGTATCATTTTTCACTAATAATTTCAATATAACTCTGTTAGTAAATAAACTAGATTAAAACAATATTATGAGAAACCTTGAATAAAATTTGATTTATTATTCTATAAAAGATTTTCTTCACAAGTCATATAAATAAATTCTATTATGTTGTTTACATGAAAAGTCATAATATCGTCATCTATTTAATAATTCCACTTGCCCTCTTTTCTACTTTATCATTGTTTGATAACGTAGAAGCACAAACTAACTCAACAACTGCCAACCAAACTACATCACAACAACAACCACAAAATCAAAATGCTAATCTTACTGCTCAGGCATTAATGAAAACAGATATAGTTGAATTAAAAAATACTTTGATGAATGTAAAGGTAGCAATAGTTGAGGGTAATATCAAACAAGCATTAGAAGATGTCAGAGATGTAGAAACACAATTTCTGCTACTAAAACCATCTCCTCCTACTAAATTTCTAAATAATATACATAAAGCTATAGGTGCTATAGCTAAATC
>DASSVK010000161.1:0-4188 GCA_035706205.1 Nitrososphaeraceae archaeon
AAGAACCCATCCGTAATACATATAGGTTACTGCTAGCACACACTATCTTCAAGTGAGTGTTCTACTAATAATTATTTATTCGTGATCTATCAAAATTATTATTAGCAATTTAAAGAATGTTAAAAGCAGAGAATCATCGCAATAATAATACAAAACAGATAATCTATTGTGAAGAAGAGAAAGATCAAAAAAAGGTCAAAAATCACCACATACTACAAAGTAATGACCAAATAGAACTCAAAATAAATCTAGTTACAAAATCCTCAAAGTCTTTTACATAAAGTGACAGATATTTATTGTACGTATGAAGTGATAAATAATATAATATGCCAGAAGATAAAAAAGTAGAAAAAAAAGGAGAAAAAGAAGAGGAAACTAATAAACTAGAAAATATTAAAGACATTAAAAATGATGATGAACTCCAAGAGGAATTAAAAGAATGGGAAATAGAATCTACTGAGGCGGGTGACTAGGTAGACCAAGTTATTCATCATTCATTTTACTTATTACCTTTTACCACAAAAGATACTTGACAGTGTTTTTTCTGTTATTTATCGTGAAGAAGGAAATCATTTATTCTATTAGAGACACATTATATTATAATTATGACAAAAATTTCAGAATGGGATAATAGAGTGAAATTTAAAGAGCAGATTGAAGAAAAAGGAATAGATGGTCATGTAGTCCTAATAAATAAATTCATTATAGAACCAGACAAGGCTGAACAATTTTTAAAGGATTGGACAGAGGACGCTAAGGGCTTTAAACAACAACCAGGATTTATTTCTACACAAATGCATAAAGGCATTGGCAGAAGTTCTGTATTCCTTAATTATGCAGTTTGGGAATCGTTAGATCATTATAAGGAAGCAGTTAATAAAAGATTATTTAGTTCTGAACCACTATCACCACTTATGAAATATGATGATACATTAATCATGTCTCCACATTTATTCAAGAAGATAGCAGTTCATGGAATATGTGAAGATTAGAATGCTAGATTTTGCCTTTAATCAACAAAGAATCTAGGCAAACAAAAAAAGCTGTCATAGTCTAAACCTGTTATATCTATAAACCGATCTATAATACGACTAGTTCAGGATATGACAATAATATATTATAATAGAATTACTCTTTACTAGTAGTATATTTACAATACTACTAGTAAAACAGTATTATTAATATGAATACAAAATATAATATTAGTTTAATTTCACTAACCTGTATTGAGCCATAAAAAAGAATGATGCCATAGTCTTCTATTTACATTGCAATGGGTTAGTAGTTAGAGAGCTATTGGCTTTTATTATCAATTTTTAAATTATAAACAATAGAATTTGTCGTTGTAGGAAATAGATTTTGACATACTTTTGTTTACTGCGTTAATTAGTTTGTATATCGATACACGCTTTTTGAGAATATTAAACTTGTAATTATATTCCAGATCATCAGCAAAAAAAATTTATTTATACTGTTTTAAAGTTTATGCACACATTTGAATGCACATTTCTTCTGCATTTGGAGGACAAGGAGACTTGCAAGTAGTTTCTACCAATTCTTGAGCAGATGCCTTGTTATCTTTATCAACACCATTAACAATACCACTGTCTTCCGCTCCGTTAGCAATATCAACAAATATAGCGGCTAGTAGTGCATATACTACAGTCATTATAATAACATAGGAAGATGGCATTGCACTAACTCCTTTATTTTTCATAATACTTTTCCTTGATACTCTATATACTATATTTTATAAAACAATTTTACTATATGACAGACAAATATTCTATAATATAATTCTGAAAAATATAGTGAAGTTAATTTAAATAGATTAGGACAATCTTCTAGAAAAATATAATGAAGGTAATTATGGCAACGGCAATTGCTCCTACTATATTTATTTTTTCTTTTTTGACTCTTATCTACTTTTTTATAACAATGCAATTTGTATAGGCTCAGACAGTAGAACCTTCTATTTCTTCTTTTATCACTAATAATATAGTTTAAATTAATATTTTTGATTATATTACTATTTTTAAAAATTTTGTCTAATTAATTGTATTACTATTCAAATTATCTCATCATTTTTATCAATATACTTCTTAGTATACCATCAATTGTTCTCTTTTCTGGTATACTAACAATAGATGCAACAATAGTCAATGGTAATTGTGATCCTTCATATCCTGATACATGCATATCCTCTCCTCCTCCTGATCTCGATTGTGGAGAAATATCAGACAAGCATTTCAAAGTTGTACCACCAAACACTCATGGATTTGATCGTTATGGAGATGGCATAGGTTGTGAATCCTAATTAATTACAATGAATTAACAGTTTAATAATATCCTAATAATTATTATTTTTTATAATAGTTATTTAGTTTCGATTTTTTTCTATTAATGAATCTATCTTATTATCTAATGTTAAAATATCGTTCAACATATTATCGTGTTTCTCTTCAAATGCTTGTATTTGTTCTAAAATTTGTTCTTGTTTTATTCCCAATTCTTCTACATGCTTTAATGTTTTATCTTGCTTATCTGCAGTTTTTTGTTGTCTATTATATATCCACCAACTAATGGCACCACCTATTAAAATACCTACTAATGTACCTACTATAGTAGAAAAAACATTAGATATATCTCCTATATCTTGGCAATGTTGTGCTTCCACACATAACCAATTTACAAATAATCCTATTTCCATAAAATGTTATATCCATGTACTTTTAATAATTTCTTCTTCTATTAATTTTCAAAAGATAATCATCTTTTTCAAAAACAATTAATTAAATAATAATTTTATATTATTCAAGCAATAGAGACATTATCAATGATTCTGTTACAAAATTTTCTCCTTTAACGTTTATCCCATTTGAATATTTGTATTTGTATACAAATTGTAATATTTAATATTGTTAACAGAAGAATTTATTTGATACCTCTCCCTCTCTTCAACTATATCTAGTGAATTTATAATATTATTTTCTATAATAAAAAGATTGAAAGGGAACGGAATAAAACAAACTGATTATCATTCTCTTCCTGTTGCCACTAGAATTCGAACAACTAATAATATTATATCTAATTTTATTATAGCACATAATCTTTTAGTCGATAGATTTTTAATTAAAATAACTCAAGATAAAAAGAAAAATAGAACAATAGAATTAACTTTGGGAGATAAAGTTTCTTTTTGTTAAAACTTCATTGGATTTAGTTTGCGATACTATTGTAAGAGGTCTTTTACTTAAAAAATTTGGTGGTTTAGAATCTGCTAACGTATATGTTCTAGTTGCAGATAATAAAATAGACTTTTATAAAATAGTTGAAAAAGTCCATAAAAAGTACAAAATGAATTTAGATATTGTATTAAATCATACAATGATAAAAAGAGTATTCACAATTTTTCAATTAGCACATTTCTTGATATTCGATCTTGCAAAAGATATAAAAAAATACAATTCTAAATTGGTTATTTTAACTGGTGACTTCTTTTTAAATGATCAACAAATAGAACAAGAAGAAAAAGATTGGTTATATCCTCAAATGGTTGAAGCAGTGAAAAAGGTTACAGATTCTATAGTCATTCTTTTTTCTTCAATCAATTTACCAAATTTGGTAAATTATGATAATTCATAAAAATAATCATAAATTCAAGTTAGATAATAGTTTAAAAAATAAAAGAAAGTAGTAAAATAAGACGGTTTTTGTATATATCTTTTTTTGATATAATGACCAAAAAATATTTTTTTATTATCTGTTTCCTGATAATAGTAAGTTTATGTGGATATTTTACAACAATGTCTTTATCATTTCCTCTTATTCTTCAAGAAGTAGATGCTAGGTGTCCCAATGGTTATCACAAAAGCCCTAGTGGTGATTGTGAAAGAGTTATTGATACCAAAGGAATGCCAAGATGCCCAAATGGATACCATAGAAGTCCAGATGGTGATTGTGAACGTGTAATAAAAATGGTAATAGTAGAGATAAAATCCCAGAAAATGATTATTATTCTAACAATAATAATAACAATAACAACAGCAACAACTATTTTGATTTTACAGATACAAAAAATAATAAAAACTCTGATAAATCAAATAATCCACTAAGTCAAATTTTTGGGAATTATAACGAAGACAATAATAACAATGAACAACCATTTAAAAAAGTAGATAAAAATAA
>DASSVK010000162.1:0-15684 GCA_035706205.1 Nitrososphaeraceae archaeon
TTCTGAACCATCAATTGCTACTAATATTTTGAAAAAAGCCTTATTACTACTACTGTTATTGTTGTTATTATTACTAGACATATTAAACTTGATTATTAAATATGCAAGATTATTAGTATATATCGTTTTACTTAATATATATATAAAAAATATTCTTGGTGTTTTTTAGTATTAATTATTATGATCTTTTTATAGATGATAACATTATTATACATCTACGAGCTATTATATTAATTTTAAGATAGCAGACTTTTACTTTAAACATTGTTGGTATCTCAACAAGTACAAGTTTTGTAGTTTAGATTATCTAAATAATAGAAATGACAAATAGCTTATTATTATTATTATTATTATTATAGGAACATAAAAAGATTAATATCTTAGAATAAGAGTATCTTTACATTTTATATTTATACCTGTTTTTTGTCATTCTGTTATACTACTCTTAATAAGACAAATAAGTGATAAAATGACCTTTGTTTAATATTGTTAATAAATCTGATGATGGTTATATTATCTTTATACCAGTTTAATTAATCTGCTTCATTATCAATTGATTCTATCATATCTTGATTGAGATTTTAACAAAAAGCCATGTTAATATGGATAAAAATTTGTTGTAGAAATAGCTAGAATTGTCAATATTGCTAAAGAGAATAGAATTATTTTTTAATTAAAAATAATAATAATGAGGACAAATAATTACATTCAATTTTTTTATGAATTATTGTTATTATTAAATTGCATCTTCAATTTTTACTTTATTTGAAAGATTTTTAAAATAAAAAAAGTTATTAAAATAAGAGTATTATTGTTAATAATATTGAAACCCTATATATGCTAAATTAAATTTTTTAATTATTATAAATATATGTGCTATTTAAAATATACATATAGTCAAAAATCTATTCAACAGTAATTATATAAACTCTTATATTTGTTTTAATTCTGATAGCGAAAATAATAATAATAACAGAGTTTGAAAATGTGTTTGTACTAAGTGAAATTTAAAACATATATATGAGATAGCAAGCGGATGTAGAGATTTAGGAAATGACACATGAAGAACAAATGCCTCGAGTTATCTAGATGAAAATTTCAGTAAAATTCAATCTCCAGGAAATACAGATACCATTGGAGAAAAATATAAATTTAATGAAATTTGAAGAATTCTATTTACCAATTATTTTATTATTTTTTATAAAACAATTAAATTTGTTGTAATTATTAAATAATTTATTAAATAGAATATTCTATGAGTTCTAATGATAATATTCCTTGGAGTGAAACTATAAAAAAAGAAGCAAGAGGAATTGATGATGCTGATTTTGGTGAGATCCAAAGTGTTGATTCAGAATATATAATAACTCAAAAGGGTATAATTGATAAGGAATTCTTTTCCTTTCCAATAAATCTAGTTCAAGATTATGATGGTAATAGAGTATTATTCAAAATAACTGAAGAAGAGGCAAGAAATTCATATATGGAATCTCAAGATCTTGATCTTGATCAGAATGATTTTAGTGATAGTAATATAGAGCCGGAAAGTAATACTACTAATAATTATGATCAATTAAGCCATACAAAAGACAATACAAAAGAAAAAGAAGTTATTCCTTTAATGTCAGAAAAATTAGATATTAATAAGAGAGAACTTTTAGACGAGAGAGTTATTACGAAGAAACCAGTTAAAGAAACTAAAACAGTAGAAGTTCAATTAATAAGAGAAGAAATAGAAAGTATCGAGAGAAGACCTCCTAGTAGCCAAATAAAAGCACAAAATCCTATAGAATCACCAGAGGAGATCAAAATACCATTAAAGAGAGAAGAACCACAAGTCACAAAAAAGCCATATGTTAAAGAAGAAGTTGTAGTAAAAAAGAAAGTAATTACAGATAAAAAAGAGATAACAGAAGATGTTAAATCTGAAGAATTAGATACATCAAATGTAAACAGAGAATAGGAAAATATTTACAGTAGGAAATAAAGAAATTTTATCATATTTTCCTACCAGTAAGGTTATTAGAAATACAAAAACAATATTTGAATTCTGCTAGTAAAGAAAATGTAAATGAATAAGTTGTTACAAGTTAGCAGAAGAGATAATTAAACAATTTCCACATAAAGATATGGTATTGAAATAAAATTTGTAAATTCTAAATGATGTACATATTTTTTAATCAATCACTTTATTTATTTTTATGTTGTTACAAATTTCGAGAATTTAAACAGATATAATGTATAATCCATATTTTTTATAGTACCATATTTGTGAAACCTATGGTGCTAATGAAGTTCTTCTAATGCCCGTAAGTCCTACAGATATATCTGATAAGATACTCTTATTGATTTCAAAACCTAATTTACTAGAGAAACCAGGAAATGATTTAGCCTAAAATGATGTTATAGTATAAATATTTTAGTTATTATCAATTATTTTTTATAGTAGTATAAAATATTAAAGTTATGCCTATTTCTAATCCTCGAGTTTTTATAATTCAAGAAAATGAGGATGCTAATGTAGTTCTAACTGGTATCTTATGGCTGAAGGGATGTGAGCCATTCAAGTTTACTAATGGAGAAGAATGCCTAGAAAAATTAATTGAAATGGAAGGAAAAGTAGATGCGGTAATAATAGGCGGCAGTATAGCCTGTGATAGAAATTTGATGTTAATAGTTAATATTAAAAAAATTAATATAGATATCAAAGTTCTCATAATTGCCGATGAAGATTCAGACAAAACAAGAATATTAGGATATGGTGCAGATGAATTTACGCTTAAACCCATGAGTCCAGAAAATGTTAGTGATAAAGTTCTAATGTTATTATCAAGAGAAACAGTAATGGAAAATAGGTAAAAGATTTAAATTTATCTATTCTTAGGATCAATAGATCAATTCTGTTTTGTAGGATAGTATCTTTATTCAAGGCTATATAGTTAGCACTATCAGGATTGTTTGATACATGCACAGGTATAATAATCAATTTTTTATTTTTTTATATTTATATAATATATATTTTAAAATGCCATAGCCTATTGAGTACAACTATTGGTTAGTAGATGGGGCTATGGCAGTAGGTTTGACGTTTTGGTTGTTGTTAGTAATCTATTATTCATACTAAAATATTTAAAAATTGGAGATAATTTGTTAGTAAAAGCTATATCTCACTTTAGAGAGAAATGCTCAAAGCAATAATAATGTAGAAGCTATAGATTTTATGTCTTTTCCTGACTCAACTATAATGTCTATTTCTTGACTTTATTTTAGATAGACCATATCGAATGAGATATTTTTGGTCATTAATTCCTTTGGTTTTATAATAATATTTGCTTACTAAATAGGAAATCACATACCACATTATACTATTTACAATAATAGTAAACAAAAAACCATAGTAATATGCCATAATTATTCCAGTAATCGTACCACCAATAAGAAAAGGGATTTGTCGTTTTATTATTGATTTTAAAATTGCATCCAAACTACAATTATATATAAACAACATTCCCTATAATTGTAGTAGCAGTAGCAGCTTTTCAGTATTTTCCCTTGCTTTTTTTAATAAAACTTAGCTAGATATTAATTTCCAATTACGATGATTTAATTCAGAAATGTCAACTATACCATTTAGTCTTAAACAATGATTAAATTCAATTTGAGAAATTCTAATCTTCAATAATGCTTCATATCGAATATTTCCATCTTTTACTGACAAAATTAATTTTGATAGTATCATTTTGCTAAATTTCTTATATCATACAGTAAATAATTATTGATATTAAATACTGCTATTGATATAATGATATTGAAAATAATATAATAACATCAATACCAATAATAAGAAATGAGTTCTGCTATCAATAATATTTATCCAAAACCTTGTACCTATAATTTGGTATTTAGATTTATTAGAATACTTGAATGAATGAATAGCTGGAAGTATTTACAAAGAAATAATATATTTGTCCAAATATATTTATTTACAACAATAAAAAAAATCAACAGTAACAGTTACATCAAATTCTGCAACCCAAACCATCTTACTATAAGATGGGTTTTGGGATTAATGATCAAGCAACTAAACCAACGATTGATAATTCTTTTGGATTACTTACTTGTATTTCAAAAACAGAAATACAAAAAAAATATGAATATCTTTCAGACTTATTGTAATGAAAAAATTATATTTCTAGTTGCCTTTCTTGTTTCTTGAGCTTCCTATGCTGCTTAAATCTTTGGGATAATCTTCTTCTTTTCTAAAGGATATAGTAAATGATTCTTTAATCTTTTCAGAAATGATACTTTTTGTTATATATCATCTTTTTATATTTTATTTTAATTTTCTGCAGATCATTGCAATACAAACAGTTTAAATAAAATATTTCTTAACTGATGATATGAGCAATTTATCAAATTCAAATAATAACAGATTAAATCAAAATGCTTCAAAAACTTCCTTTTCAATTTCAGCTGAAGAGCTAAAGTCAATACTAGATAGTAAACAACCTTTAATGGTGTTTGATATAGGTGAAAAGCAACGTTACGAAAAAGAACACATTCCTGGATCATCGTACGCAATATGCAATGAAGAGTCAAAGAAAAACATAATGCCTAGGCTTCCAAAAGATATTGAAATTGTACTAGTAGCTGAGAAAGATGACTATACTAAACAAATGGCAGGAATGATGCGTCAAATGGGATTAAAAGTAAGATATCTACAAGGAGGCATAAAGGCATGGAAGTGGGATTTTGATAGAGGAAATTTTGATACAACTAGTAGTAAAAATATTTCTGCTTTTGAACTTAAAGAAAATCTTGATAAAAGACAAGGCAAGAATAATGGATTATTCTTACTTGATGTAAGGGAACCTAAAGAATATGCTGACTGGCACATAGATAATAGCGTAAATATACCATTAAGCGAATTATCAAAGGAAGAAGCCTTAAGTCAAATTCCAAAAGATAAAGAAATTATAACAATTTGTCCCCGTGGTAATAGAGCTACGATTGGAAAATATATCATGCAAAGATATGGGTATGATGTAAAGGTTTTAGAAGGCGGATTGATAGCATGGAGTACAGAGAATGAACAAGCACATAGAGAGTTTGAAATTGAGGGTTTTAAGGTTAATGTAGTACAATTTAGAAGAATTGGAAAAGGATGTATATCTTATATGATTGAATCGAATGCAGAGATAGCAGTAATAGACCCTGTATTTTCAATTGATACTTATATAGAGACGGCAAAGAAGTTTAATGCAACTATAACTAAAGTATATGATACCCATCAACATGCTGATCATATATCTGCTGCCAAAGCATTAGCCGAAAAAGTTACTGCTACATTATATAGGAGTGCTTATGAGCAATACAAAGATGAAGAAGATAAAGGCAAGCAAACTTACTCTGCCATATCTATTGAAAAATTACATGATAATGACATTCAGAATATTGGATCTGTATCATTAAGAGTAATTCATACACCAGGGCATACTCCCGGAAGTCTCTCGTTTATTTTAGGGAATAAATTATTATTTACAGGCGACACTCTTTTCGTTGATGGCATAGGAAGGCCTGACCTAAGAGATAAGGCAGAAGAATTTGCAGAGAATTTGTATAATACCATACAACAAAAAATAATGAAATTATCTAAGGATATCTTGATATTACCAGCGCATTTTGAAAAAGATGTTAAAACAGAAGTAATTTTGGCATCCACATTAGGAGAGATAAAAAAGAAAAGTCAATTTCTTAATCCAAATATAACAAAAGAAGAATTTATACAAAAAATTTCCTCAAAAGTTATGACATATCCTCCAAACTATAAAGAAATAATATCAATAAATAAGGGTGAAAGACCTGTTCAATCATCACTTTCTGAAATCTTTGACTTGGAAATGGGTCCTAATAGATGCAGCATAGCAATTTAAACAAATATATGTATCTATAGATAGGAATATAACTACCCTTTCAATAAATTTATGGGAATAAAGAAAGAAAATGACCGTATATTTATTTAATTCATAGAATAATGATGATTATATTTTTTACTATAGATAGATTTTATTTATTGATAGTCACAATATGGTAAATCATTATTAGTATTGCATTTTATATATAAAATTTTATTATATATTTTATATAATATTTTTCTATAATTATTTACAAAAAAAGCTAAGAGGAGGATACTATTAAAGTTTATTGTAACAAAATTACTCTAATCTTAATATACTAAGTTTTCATGATGTAAGACGTGGCAATTACTACATTTAAGCACCATAAAGATATGATGATATTATCAATGATATTTGTTGGATTGATGATTCCTAATGTTATAATGTATGCACAACATTCTATACACGAAATTGAAGTGTCACAAAAATCTGCAGCAGAAGGAAAAGTAAATTCAAGTACTAGACAACTTTCAGAAGGTATATTTTTTGGACTAATAGCAATTGGTTATGTAGTTACTACAATCTTCATATTACTAAAACCAAATAATGTAATACCATACTATGTCCTTTTATTAGGTACTGTAGCAATAATAATTGTTTATTATTTTAGAACCACAACTGGCATTCCAATACTAGGAACGGATTTGGTAATTAAAGAATATCTTGTAGATTATAATGATGTAATAACAAAAATAGCACAACAAGCATTTGTAATACCAGTAGCAATGATGTTACAAAAAGTATACGATATGAAAAACCTGAAAGGTGAATATATTACAACTAGAAGGTAAAGTTATTAACCAGTATCAATAATAATAATAATATTTACTTTTTTTTGTACTCTTATATTTCAAGATAATTGAAATTTAATAT
Organism: Nitrososphaeraceae archaeon; assembly: GCA_035706205.1. Taxonomy (GTDB): domain Archaea; phylum Thermoproteota; class Nitrososphaeria; order Nitrososphaerales; family Nitrososphaeraceae; genus TH1177. The sequence continues at coordinate 6,831 of DASSVK010000162.1, forward strand.
AATTTTTTCCAGTGCTTGTTGGTAATATGAATCATTTTGTTTATTTTATTTTATAAAATAAATAGTATTATCAATAATATAATATTAATTGAATAGTTTAGTAAATTATAATAACAAATATATATAAAACTTGAATATCTTTTATATACTCTTTTTTCAATGGCTTTTAGAAATAATAGTTACAATAGGATCAATTATAGGAGTTAATCCTCTAATAATTGTAGTATGAATAAAAGAAACAAAAAATAATCTATTACTCTAATTTTTTTTATAAAAGGGTTATGATAACTAAATTACTATAATGTTAATATATTATAAAAAAATATGCTAATGTATGACAAATACCAGAAATATAATAACCTTCGGTCTATTGGGTATAATTTTAGCAGTATCAATAGTATCTGTTCAACAGATCTATGCAACTGGTTGCCCAACTCAATTTGTAGCAGAACATATACAAAATGCAAAAAAAGCACTTGAAAGTGGAAATACAGAAGAGGTTCTAAATCAGCTTGAATTGGCAGAAGAAGCTATAAATGCAGCTGCAGCAGAAACTCAAGAGTAGATAATAAAAGATAAAAATAAAAAATAAGGTAAAGTAAATTATCTATTAAATTTTTTTATTTTATGCAATAACAGTAAACTATATTTCTATAGGGATATTTGCAAATAATATTTCATGATTGCCTGAAATAAAATCTTCCCATATTATATAGACATTGTTGTTAGATATAGCGATAGATGGACATTCAGAAAAACTTGTATTATTACTTAAATTCAATAATTTTGTTATATATTTATTATCTTTTTGATTATTTAATAATAACAATATATCCGCATTTTGTTTAGAAAAGGTATTTTGCCAAACTACATATGACAGATTATTGTCATTTATTGTTTCTACATTCATAGGATTTTTAATAATATCATTTAATTTATTATAATCTTTAGTATTAATAGATCCAATTATTTTGTCAGAAATTGTCTTTGAATCTGTAAATGTATTGCCATCATTATTACTTTTAACATAATAAATATTACTAATATTCTTTGCTAGAAAGCCACCCCAAACTACCAACACTTCATTTTCATCCACTGCTATTTGTGACTCCCCAGAATCACTATAATCACCTAGTTTGAGAATTTTATCAAAATTACTGCCTTTATCAGAACTTTTTATAAAAAATAATCCACCATTTTTTTTGTTTTCATTATTCCAAACTATATATACATTATTACCATATGAATTGATTTTAGGGAATGTATCATTAGTATTCTTTATCAATTCAATTGAATTGTTAAATGTATTTCCGCTATCTGGACTGCTCTTAAATATAATGCTATTGTTATTATCACTATCTGTATTATTTTGGTCAGATTCTCTCCAAACAACATATACGTTTTCATTAAAAGCCGAAATTTCCTGATTATTTGAATTTTGTGAATTATTGCTTAGGCTTATTACTTTGCTAAATGTTGTACCATTATCTTCACTTTTTGTAAACATAATCTGCTTATTATTAGTCTTGATTGTATCTGTCCAAACAATAAAAATGCCAGTTTTAGATACTGCCATCTGAGGACGTTCTGAAAATTCAGTATTATTACTCAAATTAATTGGCATGCTAAAAGTTTTACCTTTGTCTTCACTTTTTATAAAAAAAATATCGTAATTATGTTCTGGGAAACTTTCAATAACAGATTCTTGCCATACAACATAAACATCATTTTCAAATGCAGCAATCTGTCCATATATTGAATCTTCCTTATTGTTAGTTAGATTAGTTATATTTGAATTAGGATAATTGATTATTATTGAATCATTATTGTGTATGAACTTTTCAGATGATCTATTTGGAAATTTGTCGATAATAGTTTCATCTAATGCAACAACCTCATAGTCATAGGATAATGAAGTTAAAACAAATATGACTAAAATAAAATTTATGTATATTAAAATATTCTTTTCTAAAAAGATATTGATAATTCTAAAGTATAATGATGATCTAGTCATTATAAATTAGTAAGATATAGTTAAATTTATTCCAATATATCGTAATTTATATATAATCAATTGATTTAAATAAATTTTCAGTTATCTGCAAAAGTTAATGCATTACTTGATCACATGAATTTGTTGTTTAATGAGTAATTGTTAAATGATCTTCAAGAATAAAGAAAAAAATATATTTATTATCTATTATGAAGACTCATATAGATATTTGTTATAAGGTCTTTTGGTTTTATAAAACTATGATCATAATATATATTGTCATATTTTGAGGTTGGTTTTGATTTGATAATTTCATCAAGTGATTTACCTTCTTTTATCATATTATTTATATCATTATGTATATCAATCAACATATTTAGATATTCTTTTACTTTGGTTTGATTAGATATCCCTGAATGTCCACCAACAACTTTTGTATCTTTGTTAATCATCAAAAGTATTTTCTTTAAAGATGAAATCAAGCCATCAATTGAACCTCCACTTGATAAATCCATCAATGGATAAGATCTATCGCTGAAATCATCACCAACATAAATTACATTATTCTTTGTAAAATAAACTACTGAATCACCATCTGTGTGACCATTATCTAAATGAGTTATTTTAATATCTTCATCATTTTTATAAAAAGTCATATTTTCAGAAAATGTTATAATTGGCAACCCTTTCTCAGGTAAAGCAGGAATACTCATATTAATAAATTCAAAGAATTGATCATTACTAAGACGTTTTCTAACATTATCATGAGAAATTATTATTGTTCCAGCTTCGCCAAGTTTTTCATTTCCTCCGGTATGATCTGGATGCCAATGAGTATTGATTACAAATTTTATTGGCTTATCAGTAAGGTTAGCAATGACTGACTTTAATTTATCAGTAACTGGCGCATATTGATCATCTACAAGAATTACGCCATCCTTTCCAGTAGAGAAAACTACATCTACAGCAGAGCCATGAATGACGTACATGTTATCATTTATTTTGGTTGTATTTATTTCTAAATGAGAAGCATAGGTTACATTTACAGTTGATAGAAAAAGGAATACAATAAAGAATCCTAATATTACAAATAATGAATATGACATTAGGTTACTTCTCTCATGTACCATATATGATAAACTATGAAATTTTGCTGATATGCTTCTATTTATAATTATTTATATAATTAAAATTTATTAGATTTGCATTGGAAAAGAATTCTATCATGTCGTTATAATAGGTAAAATGCTTGTCAACCTATGGTTCTCTTATATATTAGGATTCAAAATAGGTATTGAATACATAAAAACATAGAAATAAGATTCCAGAAAAACAACAATTAAACACTCTACAATATTAGACAACATAGAAAAAGATTGACTCCTAAACTGTTCGTGAGACATTTTTAACCATGTTAGTTTTTATAGAGATAATAGATTCATTTATTATTATGTAATAACAATTTATCTGATAATGAATAGTTCTCGTTTGAGAATTTTTAAATCTTTTTCGATTTTCTTGTTTGTTTTTCCTATGATTTTAATTGTTAATATTTCATCTTTTTCCGTTAATGCTTTATCAGATCAAATAGAATTAAAAAAAATCCTTTTGATTGCAGACGAAAATATTCTCAAAATATCCCCTGATAATGTTTTTCATCCTGGAGGTGTCTATTATAATGCAATGACTTTTAATGGCTCAATACCTGGGCCTGCTATAGAAGTAGATGAAGGTGAAGTTTTTCAATTGACAGTTAGAAACGATGGAGATTTGGTTCATAGTATTGATTTACATGGAATAAATGGTCCTAGTCAGGCTTTATCTGGATCTATTCCACCAGGAATAAACAAGACAATAGAAGTCAAGGCAGAATCTCCTGGTGTGTTTGTTTATCATTGTGATGGCGATAATTTGAATGGCATATGGGATCATGTTGCTAGTGGTATGTATGGTGGATTAGTAATTCACTCAGAAAATGAATCACCAGCTAAAGAATTCTTTATTTCATTTAATGAGATTTATAATAATAAGGATCTTGGATTCTTTAAAGGAACTAATAATACTATTGGAATGTTCGATATAAATAAATTTTTGAATAATACTCCCGACTTGATCTTGACTAATGGTATGGCCTATAAATATTTTCCATTTATGGGTACAATAGCAAGAATTACTATTAACGAGAATGCAGAGTTATTCAATGTAAAAGTAGGTGAATTGACAAGGTGGTATATTATTAATGCAGGACCACGAAATGAAATAACATTTAACTTTGCGGGAGGAATGATTGATAAAGTCATTAATGGAGAGAATAAGTCTTTTTCTAATTCATCTGCAATACAAAATACATATGACGTTGTTATTCCTCCTGGATCAGGAAAAATATTAGAAACAACATTCCCTGAAGAAGGAGTTTATGTTGGGAATGATCATGATATTGGTAATTTTATGAAAGGAGCAGGTTTTGTGATCTATGCTAACAAAAGCTAAAAAAATCGATAACAATGGCATCATGTACACTATTACAATCACATAATATAATAATATAAGTATATACAGAAAAACATTATTTTATTTTTGTTAAAAAGTTCATGTATTTTGATTTAAACTTCATTAATTATAAATTAATAGTATTATTATAATTGGTATTGAATATCAATAACATCATGAGATTATGCATATAATATAATACTTAATTAAATATTTGATTCTTAAAGTCATGAATATCATGACAGTCTTTATTTTCAAGATTTGATACAATAATAAAATTCTTAATTGAAAAACTATTTTAGCAAAGTTTATAAAATAATATTTTCTATGATGGACATATATATAACAGCTAGCTATTATCAAAAAATTAAAAAACTTTAAAATGATTTATTACTATATCGAGCCATTAAGAAATTAATACATGTAGAATTATCAAAATTACAAGCAAAGCCGATAAAATAACATGCGTATGTATTATTCTATTAAATTGATTGATAATTCTTAATTTTGCATATCGTATTAAAATGCCACTAACAGTAAGTATTGTAATAACAATTGCTAAAGATATAGAAATAAAATCTATTCCACGTACTAACAATATTCCATGAAACATTCCTGTAAAAAATCCTATTAGATTCAAAGCAGTATGAAAATTAATTATTGGTCTATGTTCTAGAGCAAGATTTCGAGTTAGACTATCTCCTCCACCTAATCTTTTGACTGATAGTTTCTTTACTCGTACATATAAAATGAATGGAACATTAGCAATTAATCCACAACTAATAGAAATCCATCCTAATAATTCTGCATTGTTATGAAATAAACTTCTATTATTATGATTCCCAGCATAAGAAAATTGAATAGATAACAGAAATAAAATTGAAAATAACAGTATTATAAGAATGAAATTATTAATAAAAGAAATTCTATTTTTTATTATCAACTAATTAAACCATTATTATTATTATTTTAGTTTAGATTGTTTTGATTTTCTTTTAATTAAATAAATTTTGTATAAAGCATATGAGCTAACACCGATAATAACAATTATTGTTACAATTAGAATTATACGGGTTATATCGTTACTAAAAAATTGTGAATCATTCTGTGCATGTATTCTAGTACGTTCTCTTTCTTGTATTCCAAATCCATCATCATTAACAATTTGAGAATCATTCTGTGCATGTATTCTAGTACGTTCTCTTTCTTGTATTCCAAATCCTTCTCCTCCTTTTCTATTATCATCACCTTGTGAAAATACTGAAATAAGAGTCAAAAATTGGGTATTTGAGAATAATACTATTACAAAAATAATAAAAAACAACCAAACAAATTTAGAAAAAGGAACTTTCATTTGATTTAATAAACATTACTTTAAATAATTTAAAGATTTCAAATCCCTTTTTTTTCTTTGGCAATTAATTGTAATATCAATTTAAATTGTTATTGTACGTTAGTTGAAGAGTAAAGTTGATATCGTATTATAGATAAGTTTTATTTCTGAAAACAGTTTAAACTTATATGATAATAGCATAACATCTAGAAGGAATCACAACGATATGAATGCCAATAATAGTATAGATTCTAAAAATAAAAAAAGAAAAATTTTAATCATTGGAGGTGTTGCAGCAGGAACAAGTGCTGCTTCTAAAGCAAGGCGTATTGATCCAAGTGCAGATATCAAAATAATTCAAGAAGAGCCTTTAGTCTCGTACGGATCATGCGGAATACCATATGTAATTGAAGGAATAATTAATGATTTTGATGAATTAATTGCACGATCTGTAGAAGAATTCAGAAACAAATACCATATAGAAATAATAGTAAATACTCTGGCCACAAGAATAGATCATTCAGAGAAAAAAGTATATGCAAAAGGTGTACAGAAAAAAAAAGAGCTAGTATTTGATTATGATTCACTTGTTATAGCGACTGGCGCACGAGCAGTAATTCCAAAAATAAAAGAATTATACTATGACAAAGGAAATTCAATGACAGAAGGTTTATTTTTACTAAGAAATTTTGAAGACGGAATATATATTCGTGATTATATAAAAAATGCAAAATCTATCATTATTGTAGGAGCAGGACTGATAGGTATAGAAATGGCAGAGTCGTTCAAGCAAAGAGGTATGTCTGTCATATTAATCGAGATAGCAGATCATGTTCTTGCAAGTATTGTAGATAAAGATATGGCTGAAATTATAGAAGAAGAACTAAAGAGCAATGGAGTAAACGTTAGATTAAAAGAAAAAGTTGAGAAGATCCTTTTAGAATCAGATCATTTTGGTGATGGTAAATACAGAACTAAAGTCAAAGGTGTAAGAACCAATAGAGAAGAAATTCTTGCAGACTGTGTATTATTTGGTGTAGGTGTAAGACCAAACTCTGAGATTGCTAAAGATGCAGGAATAGAATTAGGAGTTCATAATGCAATAAAGGTTGATGATTATATGAGAACTAGTATTATAGATATTTATGCAGCAGGTGATTGTGCTACTGCGAGAAATTATATAACAAACAAGGATGATTACCTGCCATTAGGAACAACAGCAAATAAACAAGGAAAAATAGCAGGAGAGAATGCCGCCGGTGGCAATACAAAATTTGAAGGAATTGCTGGAAGTGCAATAACAAAGATATTTGGACTGCTTGTTGGAAAAACTGGTCTTAGCAAGGAAGAAGCTTTAGAAAATGGTTTTGAACCTCTAGAGAGTAAAATAGAGGATATCACAAGGGCTGGGTATTATCCAGATAATAAAAAGATATGGATAAAACTTGTTGCAGATAAGAAAAATAAAAAAATATTAGGTGCCCAGATTATAGGAGGAGAAGCAGTTAAAGGAAGAATTGATCTTATTTCTTTTGCTTTACTTAAACAGAGCACGGTAGAAGATTTAGTAAATTTTGATGCTTGTTATGTTCCACCAGCGTCACCAGTATGGGAGCCTATCAATATTGCTGCCATACAGATGTCAAAATTATTAACTTAAGTAATGATAAAAATTATTAGAAGGCAGTTATTCTAACAATTTTTTCTCTATAATATAAGTAAAAATAATGGATATTACAAAATTATCTTTTTATAAATATATTAACTTTCATTTTTATCTATTGCAATTATCTATGATAAAATGTAAATAATTATTTATAGGATTTTTCTCCAGAAATAAAGAAATAAATGAAATTCATTTGAGAAATTAATATGGAGAATATAAAATCCAAGATTTTATTAACTGTAAGTTATTTTCTATCTATTTGTATACTAGTTGCATCTTTAGTTATTACCGTCAATAGTGTATTTTCTCAGACACAGCAGGAAGTTTCACATGTTACAGAAGTTACAAATGACTCTATATTCACTACATTAAGAAAAGATGGAGCAATATACAATTTAAAACAGAATATAACTTTTCCTGCAGGAAAGGATATGACATACATTGATGCAATAGATAATGGAAAAGTTGTTGTTGCTACAAGCAGTGCTGATAATCAAACCTTTATCTTTAATAATACTGAGAATAATCTGATTGCTAAAATAAAAGTTGGTGATATTCCAAAAGGTATAAAGATATCACCTAATGAAAAGTATGTCTTTGTTGCTAATGAGTTGGATGGAACTGTCAGCATAATTAATCTCAAAAATTCGAGTATCATTAAGGAAATTCCAGTTGGTAAAATACCACATAATATTGTATTTTCACATGATGGCTTAAAGGCATATGTAACAGTTCAAGGAGAAGATAAGATTGTTGTGATAGATACTAATAGTTTCGAAATAATAAATGAAATTCAAGATAGCAAGGGACCACACAATCTAGATATAACAAATGATGGTAAATTGCTTTTTGTGTCCAATGCAGCATCAAATGATGTTGCAATTATTAATACTACTTCATCTGAAATACTAAAGAAAATCCCAGTAAGTCTTGGGCATCATGGTATAGATGTTTCACCCGATAATAAAAAAGTATATGTATCAGGAATAGGCTCAGACAAAGTAAATGTAATTGATTTAGAGAAACAAGAACTTGTAAAGCAAATAACAGTAGGTTTGGGTCCTCATGGCATACGTGCTAGTTCAAATGGAAATTATCTATATGTAGATGTAACAACAACAAATGAGATTGTTGTTATAGATACTACTAGTTTAGAAATTATTTCAAGAATTCCAACTGGAAATGTTCCCTTTTGGATAGCAGTGTCTGGAAATAATTAATTAGAAATAGCAGGTATTTTAAGTATTTTTATTTTATCAATATTGATTTTTTTATCCTGCATTGAACTTTATTACGTGTACATACTATAAATAACAGGCACCAATCTTCTGGCATCATAAGGTCTATGTTATTTACGATATTACCCTGATGA
>DASSVK010000163.1:0-12592 GCA_035706205.1 Nitrososphaeraceae archaeon
TCCAATTTCCTAATTCTTCTTCTTTTACTGTAATACTGCTACTACTATCCAATTTTAAACCCTAAATAACATAGTAAGAGATATACTAGACTAATTTATCCATACCGTTTTAAGTTATCTGTAGATTTGTAGAAAATTAAACCTCATATATTACGTTAATGAAGTTATGAGCCTAAATAATCGATTTTTAATATGTCGATCTCTTTAAGTTAAAACATAAAAAAATCGAATTTTAGTATATGTATGCTAAGATTCTATATATATTTAAATAGGTATTTCTGATAATGTTTACTAACCACCTATTATCACATGTCAATTTACATTAACCTAAATTAGTCAGATTTCAATCTATATTATTGCAAAATTATTATCTTTACCAAATGATTGAATTCTGAAATAAAATACTAATTATCTATTTTTATAATTAATTATATATTTTTTTATATATCAGCATTTATATAAATATTAATCAAACATATCCGTATAAATAATGAAAAATTTTGTAATATACGGGATTTTATCTATTTTATTTTATAGTATTTCATTATATAGTGGAAATATTTTTGGTGAAACTAATAATATTGATTATCAATTTCTATATAAATTTGGAGGCAAGGGAAGTGAAGATGGACAATTGATATCTCCTCATAGTATTGATATAGATAAAGATGGATATGTATATGTAACCGATACTGGTAATGACAGGATTCAAAAATATAGTCCTGATGGTAAATTTATTTTAAAATGGGGAGAAGAAGGAGTTGGAGATGGAGAATTTGACAAATTACATGATGTATACGTAGATCCATCTGGTCAGTATGTTTATACTCTTGAACTTACAAATCATAGAGTACAGAAATTTACTCCTGATGGTAAATTTATTTTAAAATGGGGATTTGAAGATACTAGCGGTCAAGGAGCTGAAAGAACTCCACATCAATTAACTGTTGATTACAATGGCTACGTCTATTTAACTGATAAAAATGGACATCAAATTTTAAAATTTGATGAAAATGGTAAATTTATACAATCTTATGGGTCTAAGGGTTCAACAGAAGGAAAATTTCTTGAACCACATGGAATAGTTTTTGATTCCAACAATATAATGTATATAACTGACATGAAAAATTCACGAGTTCAAGTTTTTGACAAAGACTTTAATTTTAAAAGACAATGGGGATCATTTGGAAATGGGTCTGGACAATTTTCCGGTACTATCCCAGGGATAGACTACTATGAAAAAGAAGATCTGGTTTTTGTAGCTGATAAAAGATCAACTAATTTTCAAGTATTTGATGAAAATGGAAAATTCATAAGCAAATTCGGATCTAAAGGAAAACAAGATGGACAATTTAATAGGCCTGAAGATCTTGCAATAGATCCAGAAGGAAAAGTGTTTGTAGCTGATACAGGTAATTCAAGGATACAGGTATTTGGTACTAAATAATTATTCGATCAATCAAAAAAAATAAAGAAGAATAATTAAATTAATTTAATTTGTTATTAATTTATATGAACTGATTGATCATATTTCTATACCATAATAATAAATACCGATATGTCAGAATCAGCAGCTATTTCTCAATTAAAATTTCCTTTTTCTCTTAAGGAAGATCAAATCGAAGCAGTAAATGCATGGATTGATAATAACTTTAGAGGTACAATACTATATAGTACTGGGACTGGAAAGACGGAAATAGCTCTTGAATGCGCAAAAAGATTTGCTTTTGTATCTACATCCTCTCTATCTTCTCCTCTTTCTCTTCCATTTCTAAATATCCTATTAATTGTTCCTAGGATCATTTTAATCGATCAGAACATTAAACGACTTGTATCATATGGTATACCAAAGGAAAAAATAGGAGCATATTTTGGTGAAAAAAAAGAGATAAGAGAGATAACCGTATGTACTTATCAAAGCATAATTAGAAATCTAGATATTATTAGGAGATCTAATATAGTGATTTTTGATGAAGTCCATTTGATAAGAGATACAGCAAAAATATTTAGAAAAATATTTGATGTAGTTATAGAGGATCATAAAAAAGCTATTCTTGGTCTTACTGCAACCCTTGATGAAACAGACCTCTCTAAATATCATACAATTCTTACATTATTACCCCCAGTCAAAAGATATCCTATAAGAAAGGCTGTTAATGATAAAAGACTTGCAAAACCAATAGTTATTCCTTTAAAGGTCAACCTTACAGAAAAAGAACAAAACGACTATGATACATATACTTCTAAAATAAAGAAAATATCAAACCGTTTTAAAAAATATGATGCCGAGTCTATGACAGTATTGTTAAGAAAAGGAGGTTTCGTTAGTGGAATGGCAAAAGCATGGTTCTCAAATGTGAGAAAAAGAAAACTATTGTTAAGTTGTGCAGAAAATAAATTATTGTCAGCAGTAAATCTGATAACCACAAAATTTCCAAATGAAAAAATTATGATATTTAGTGAAACTATTGATTCTATTACTAAACTTAGAGATATGTTAGAGTCACAAGGTACAAAATCAATGATAATTGATAGTAACATAAGTTCAAGAAAGAGACAGGAAATCTTGAATCAATGGGGAATAGAATTTTATCCACTCTTATCAGTACATACCTTAGAAATAGGATTTGATATACCACAGGTTAGAATAGAAATTATCTTAGCTACAACCTCTAATATGAATCAAGTCATACAGAGAATAGGGAGAGTTATACGAAAGTACGAGGGTAAAGATTTGGCATTAATCTATGTAATATATGTATCAGACACTAAAGATGATAATATACATGATGTAGTGAAGAAGGCTATATCAACAGATCTTTTGAAACATAAAAAAGAAGAAGAACAGGGACATAAAAAAAATAATATCGAAATAAATGAAAAAGATATTCTTATTAACAATAACAAAAATTCAAAAAGAATAAAAAAAGAAGTAAAAGGGAAAAGACTTGAAAAGGCATACAACATAATAGAATCTACTCTATACGAACCTATGATAGTTGAATTAAAAGAGGAAGAACAACAGAAACATAATGATGAAAATGAACAAAATCTCAATCAAAATCAAAGAGAAAAAAGAAGATTGTTTAGGGTTAGAAGTAGTAGTAAGGAAAAAAATAAGTACTATGATGTTGATATAGAAAATGGTACCTGTACGTGTCCTGATTTTAAATTTAAACTAAATAAATGTAAACATATTGTTGCAACGGAATTATTCTTGTTTTAAAATAGTAATAAATTAGTTATAGGCTAAATACATAAAAAATACTGATAATATTTACACACGTATGTACCTATTTATGATGACTGTTCAATTTTACATTTCTTAAAGCATTTGAAATATGGAATTTATTATACCAAAATAATGCACCTGACATTATAATAAAATCTGTTATATAGAAGAGCTCCCAAAACCAAAGATTTTCTGAATTGCCTGTTACAAAATCATTAATATACCCATCATCTGCTATTGCATTGACTAATAATGATAATGAGGAAAGAAACCATGGAATATTCTGTTCATAATCTTTCCGCAATGTTACAAGTATTATTGAAGAAGGTATGATTAATATGAAATCCAAAATAGGATACAAAATAGTTACTATTATGACTATAAAATCATCATTAATATGAAAATCATGAGAAAGAAGATTAACTAAATTATAACTAATAAAGAGCACTGTAATAATTGATACTACAATAACAACTTTGGATTTTATTATGATATGTAAGGAACGTAATGTTATAAACAAATGTAAAGCAAGAAATCCATATCCAGCAAACCATAAAGCATCTGTAGTAGTTACAAGTCTTTGTTCTTCTATTCCTAATGCATAATAATCATATAAAAGTGTAAAATCAGCAGAAAACCAAGATATAAGGCCAAGTGTAAGAAACAAATATGATTTACCATGGAGTCCATGAATTCCATATCTACAAATAGCGATAATACCTAAAATCGAAGCAATAGCTGCAGTTATATTTAATATCCAAAGAGAAATAGAATGCTTACTGTATGAATCTGAAAATATTACAATAGCATTTGCAATTATTATAGCTATTATCATTGAGAAAATAAAAAACTTTAATGTTAATCTGTGTCTAGTCTTTTCTTCTGAAGCCAAAGATTATTGACAAAACAATAACAATAGTACTATATATTTATGAACTATTTCTTTCTATAAAATTTTATATATCAAAAAACGTAAGGAAGTTTGTTCCACTAACGTTATAACTTTATTAGTCATAATATTATCAGTTAAACTAACAATGACACTATCTTCCTACTACAAAAAAGACTTTCATTTTGTAATTGTTGGGACAGTAAAAGGTGAATCTAAAGAAGGAGCCTTGGAAATTCTCAAGACAATTATAAAGAAAAATGAAGAGATAAAAGACATAAGTGAACTTCACATTTTTGGAAAAACTCTCTAGATAAATAAAAGATATATATAATTTAATTTAATCATAACCTCAAAATAGATTATAAAATTTCTGAATATTATAGCTAATAAATATATTACAACTTTAAAATACAGAGTAGTCATGGCAGGATATATTAAATCATAAAAACCTCTTAGTAAATTGTATCTTCAGCCTATGACAAAGACCATGATGATTAAATTATCTCGAATTATTAAATAGCCAATTATGGATAATAATTGATAATATGACAATCAATCCGACTGTTGTATATACCTCAATGGTTAATCTTCTATAGCCTTGTTACTCTTTTCTACTTTAGAATATGGTTTAATCATGATTGAAAGCAATTTTAAATAAAAACTAAATATAAAATGGTAATAGAACCTTACATATAGAGATTTTACATGACCATCTAACTAGATAAATATAAAAGAATCCTAATGTTAACAGATCATTAAGATTTAAGTAAATTCTACCTAGTCTAAATTTGCTCTTATACTTACTTCAAGAGCATCTTTAACATTTTTGGTAAATTCTAAAGTAGTTTCTGTTGTATAACTATTGTATCGACCAGAATTTCTAACATAATCTAAATAATCTCTCATTTCATTTTCATATATCAAAACATTATCAGCAACTACTACTGCTGCTTCTTTATTCATTAAGTCATTTTTTTCTACAAGTTTAAGATATTCCAGATATTGGTTTTTGACTGCATCTATGAAAACTAAGTCAAATCTATAATGATTATTATTATTATTATTTTTAAGTTTAGGAATAATCTCCAAAGCGTCGCCATTAATTACTTTTATTTTATCTGATAGTCCTGCTTTCTCTATATTCTTTTTTGCAATATTTGCAAGGTTTTTGTCTATTTCCAAACAGATAACAATAATTTCTTTAGTAGTATTGTTATTGCCATCATTATCATTATTATTATTTATATTTAATAGAAAATTTGCCATAAAAATAGCTGAATATCCGTGTAAAGTCCCAATTTCAAGTATTCGTTTAGGTTTATGCTTCTTGATGATATCTCCTATGATTTTTCCTTTTACTGGACCAATTGACGGAAGATACCCTTTTCTTGCTGTTTTTTCCATTTCTGATAAAACATCCATTATTTTCTTCCTTTTGATATTATTGGCATTATTGTTATTATATATAGAATTTATCAAAGAACCTAATGCATAATAATTATGAAGTTATTAGATTTGTTTCTTTCTCTTATAGATTAATGAATTACAATTATCATTTGAAATATGCAAAGTAATTGGAAGAATATATATATATATATTATTTTAATAAGAAATAGTTAGAAGATTCTAATTTCTTAAACAATAAAAAGTTTTGAATATTTCTTTTATTACTATAACATAGGACTCTTATTTTAGTACAGATCGACTTCTTTTAATGAATTTCTATATTTAGAGGTTATCTATTCCTTCTATTTTTCCAATTGCTCTAAATGGAAATCCTGAATGTGGAATTAACCATTCAAATTTCTTACTATGAATTACTTTTCTCAAACTATCATTAACTAAAGTGTATATTAGTTTTTCTACAATTATTATTACATTAATTTTTTTGATTTTTCTAAAGTACATTGCATAATTGTTTCAAAATAAAATTTCAGATAGTGTATAGTTTCACATGTTTTACAATAAGATCTCATAAACCACTAATGATAAATTAAACGAATATCATTTGTATCTTTTCTTATATTACTTGAAAATGCATATAAACAAATAGATTTGCCAAATTTCAATTGAATTAAACTAAAATAACAAAATTGATATGTGTCATATTAATAAAGCAATTGATGACTTCTTTAAAATTAATGAACAATAAATGTAATTGGATAATATATCTGCAGTAAAATTTACAATCAATCCAATACAAATTAGTTGAAAGGAAAGTAGTTTCCTATGCAATTAGCTATATATTTTTTATATATGTGGATGTAAATAAAATATTTGAATATATAGAAATTAATCTCATTATACCTATTTGTTGAATTTGCGATATTGTGCTATGATATTTTTACATATCATACATTTGTATTCTCCTTTTTCTAATAGAATAACATCTTTAATAATCTCTTCATTGGGATTTTCATATGTTATTAAGGGAAAGCCTGGATATTCTTTTCCGCATTTATTACAATAATACCTTGTAAATCTCTTTTTGTCTAGCCTACCTATATTTCCTAAAAATAAATGCGGTACTCCTAGATTGAATTTTAATTCTTCATCTTCTGTTAGATTGACAAAAGCATAACCACCTGAACCTAAAACCTTCTTTTCTTCAAGGTCTTCATTTTTATGCAAATGTATTATCTATTATAAATAATAAATTCTAAGATTAAACCTTTTAGTAAAATGGAATCTATAATGTAGATATGTCAAAATCCTTCATATGAAGAATTTTACTGCTGATATAATAGAAATTTTCTATCTGTGGAATGATTAATTTTTAATGTATTTATGTAGAACCAACCTATATTCACAGAAAATAGCAACCACAAATTTATAAAAATTATAAATTCTATAAGATAATTATATGGTAACAAATATGAAGAAATATATATATTTTAATCGATAAAATAGAAATTTCTAAATAGTTCATTTGAAATTTTTTTGCAATTACTGTCACATTTTGTAATTTAATAGTAGTTTTAAGGTTGATAAAATTCATAAAGACGATATGGTTAGAGGAAAATCAGTAAACTACTGCTATAATTCTAATTTTTTTAATAAATTTTATTAATAATTCATTGATAATTTATTAGAAAATCTAGTAATTCAATTTTTTATAAATATTTTGAATAAAAAATTAAGAAATTACATTTAACGTTCTAAATTATTATAATTTATAAATAACAATATTCCAAAAAATAGTTATTAATATGTCAAATCAGACAATTGAAGGCAATAATAAGCAAATTAGAAATTTAAAAGAAGAAAAAACAGAGAGAATTGTAGATCTACAAAAACAACAATTAGAAAATACAACAACATCCGCTATTCCCAATACTGCAAACGAAGATACTGATAGTTTTAATGAATATCAAAAAATAAATCATGAGATCATTGACAAAAGTATAGATACTACAAATAGATATCAACAAATGACCATTCACACAATTCAATCAATCTCAAACAACTATATTGAATTACAAAATAATATTCTTAATATTTATCAATCAGCATTTTCAAAAATTATCAATGATACATTCAACAACAAGTCTTATTGGAATAATTTTGTGATAGCAGAACAAACTTTTAATATATATAACAAGATTAGCCAAAATATCATAGATAATACAATTAACAATACCAGAACAATACATGAGTTTATAGTGGAAAATATAGAAACCTTTAGCAAATCAATAGAAATTGCACAAAAATACTATAACAATGGAATTAAAAACTACTTTAACTTGTGAAGAAAATAGGAGATCATACAACTACTAATTTTTTTCTTGTAATTTTATATAATTGACTTTTAATTTTATTTATTAAGTTGCTTGCTAGCACTTCATAAGGGGTTGCTTCTATTTACCGATGTATACAAAATGTGAGATAGATAGGTAATATACTCAGTTGAGATTCATATTCTTTTGTTAGAAAAAAATAAATAAATAAACTAAAAGTTTGAAATAGTGATTTTTATTTTAAAATTATCCACTTAAATTAGCCACAAAAAAGGAATAAAATTTTTTCATAATAGATTACAATTTAGTATTTCTAATAGAAAGCTGTAAAAACCTCTATCAACTTAAAGAGACGTTAAGTTAATTTGTTATCCTAGCTATTTCTAACTATTGTTTGAGATTATAGCGATTTTTTTAATGAAATAATCTAATTAAAAATATATATAAAAATTTGATAAATAAATGTGAATTTAAGATACTTTGATTTTATTTGTTTTCTTTTTCGTTTATTGAATATTTGGGTGCTTTGGGATAGATTTCTCGTTTAATAATATTTTTCTCAATTGAGAAACTTCCTGGTCCAGTTATCATTAAACTTATCATTATTGCAAGATATAATAAATCTAATTCATATCCTCCAATAAATCCCTTTGATAACTTTACTAATAGAATAGCACCTATCATATCTATTGCTAATAATCCTGCTGCAATTCTTGTTAGGATACCTAGTAAAATAGCCAAACCACCTATAAATTCTAAAAGACCTATGATGATTGCTAACTCTGGTGGTAAACCCATATTAGTAAATGAATTCTGAGTACCTGGTATATCGAGCAGTTTGGGAAGACCATGCATCATAAAACCAATTCCTGCTATTATCCTCAATGGTAAAGGTGCATAATTGAAAACATTTTTTGTTTGTTGAATCAAGACTATTATTTTTAATATTGATACTATTTATTGGTTATAGAGAATACTTAATTAAATAGTATTATTAAATTAAGTGAAATACTCTATTTTTATTGCTACTTTGGTATTATCCTCATTTATATAGGAAATTAATATTAACTTTTTATCATCCTGTTGTAAATTATATTGTGTAATCAATAATGTAAGATAATAATTTTTATTTTATAAACTTATTATTATTAAATCGAATTTGTCGTATCTGTATTAAACTCAAATTATTTGATTTGTCAAATTAATAAATAATATAAAAAAATAATTAGAGTAAGATATTAAAAAATGAAATTAAGAAATATAAAAAATAAAAGTTTTCATAATGATCTTAATTTAATAAAAATTGATTTTTCTCTAAAGAGAGAAGTCTTGTTTGTTATAGTAGGTGCCGTAATTGGTGCTATAACTATGATTCTTCCCAGAACTATTTACGAATTTATAACTGATCAACCATACTATATATCATGGATGATATTTGGACATGTAATAGGTATATATTCTTCATATGCTCCTATTGCAGGATTTATAATTCATTTAATTACTGCGATTTCTATAGGAGTAGTCACAGGTATATTTTTATACAAAACAAATATCTTGAATATAAGTAAACCTATAAATGGCTTTATTTATGGAATTTTTGCTGGTACAATAATAATTGTTGTATGGGCTATTCCAATAAATGAATTTGTTTTAATTCCAGAAAATATCCGAACTATTGCCAATATTGATCCAACACTATCAGAACAAGAAGTTTCTCAACAAATTCAAAGCAATAAGTTGAATTTTTTATTTAATTTATTATTTATTAATCTCTTATTTGGTATTACAGTTGGTCTTGTATCTTCTATTTTATCTATAAAATTTGGTACACGATATAAATGCAATATCTGTAATGTATCTTTTTCTAGGATTGATATTATTAGAAAACATTTACAATTAGTTCATCGTAGACAACCAATAGAACAAAAGAAAATTGCAATATTAGGTGGAGGATTTGCAGGGATTGAAGTTCTTACAAAATTACAAAAAGAATTTCAAAATGATATAAGAATAGATATAACTCTAATAAGCAAAGATAATTTCTTTCTTTTTACTCCCATGTTACATGAGGTATCTTCTGGGATGATAGAGACAAAACATGTGGCATCACCATTGAGGGCATTTTGTAAAAGAGCCAGATTTATAGAATCTGAAGTTAAAATAATAGATTTAGAGAATAGAAAAATTGAATTTACAAATCAAATTTTGGAAGCACGATTTACTGGTACTTATAATAACAATGGAGGAGAAAACAAGAAATTAGATACATTATCAAATCATTTACCTTTAAATCCTTTAGATACTTCAAATGAGAATATAAAATATTATAATGATAACAAAAACTACTACATAAATACAAATAGTAATCATTATACTAAATCGTTATATTATGATTATCTGGTTTTGGCTTTAGGGAGTAACACAAATTTCTTTGGAAATAAAAACTTGGAGAAAGCATCATTTACAATGAAAAGTCTTTATGATGCATTTTCTATCAGAAGTCACATTATTGATACCTTAGAACAGACAGATATGTTACTATTTGAAGAAAAAAAAGATATTGTAATGATAGATCGAGAAATTAAAAGAAGTAATAGCAGTAATAATTCTCACTTAAATTATAAAGATAAGGAGGAAAATATATTAGAAAATATGAGAAAGAGCTTAACTACTTATGTTGTTGTGGGTGGAGGATTTGCAGGTGTTGAAACGATTGGAGAAATAAATGATTTCATAAAAGAATCCATTAGAGAATATTACCAAAATATAGATATAAAAGATGTAAGAGTTATTCTAATTAACTCTGGTTCTAGAATCTTGCCAGAAATGGATGAACAACTTGGTATCTTTGCTTTAGAAGAATTAAAGAAAAAGAATGTAGAAGTTATTTTGAATAATAGAGTTATTGACGTAAAAGGGGTAGTAGAAAATAATAAAGAAAATCGATTAAGTCTACATGGTCCAAAGAAAATCATACTAAAAGATAATAGTCATATAATAGCAGATACACTTATCTGGACTGCAGGTGTTGTACCAGAGAAATCAGTTATTGATATTTCCTGTGAACATGATAAAAGTGGCAAAGTTGTAACGGATAAATATTTACAGATAAAAGATTATGAAGATGTATATGCTATAGGTGATTGCGCACTCATAATAGATCCTAATACAGGAAAGCCATGTCCTCCGACTGCACAACATGCTATACGTGAAGGACAAATTGCAGCAGAAAATATAATTTCATCAATAAAAAAAGAGTTAAAACCTAGAGAGAAGACAGCAGAAGTAAAAAAATCTAATAAAACAGAATTTTCATATAAAACTAGAGGGATAATGGCTACAATAGGAAAAAGAAATGGAGTAGCCATGATTTTTGGACATTCAATAAAGGGAATATTTGCATGGGGAATATGGAGATTTTTTTATCTGACTCATTTACCGACTCTAGAAAATAAGTTAAGAGTTATGGTAGATTGGGGGATAGATCTCATATTTGGAAAAAATTTAACAAGACTAAAATCGCCTATTGAAACTAAAGATATGATATCCAAAAAGGATATTGATAAATAATTATAATAGATATTCAAAATATTAATTGACATTTCTTCTATTTATTAAGGATTCAATTTATAATGCATTAAAAATATAAAGCAATTATGACAAAAAAATTCTATTTTTCTATTATGCAGAAATAATTAAAAAAGGAAGAAATAGAAATATAAATGATATTTATTTGGACAATTTAAAAAGTTAATCCTGATAATAATATAATAGAAAAGACACTTTAGATAAAAATAGATTTTATTTTGGATATATTAAATCCTGTTTACCTTCTTCATCATCTCTAGGACCATGATAATATTCAGGATATGCTTCTTCATCTATTTTTTCTAATGGCTCACCAGTTGGTAATGGTGAATTCCTATCTACCTTAAATGCAAATAATTCTGGGAAATTCTTTTTTACAATAACATTCCTTCCTACTGCAATTATCTCTGATTTAGGGATATCAAATCTCTCATTTCCATATCCAAAAACTACTATTTTATCATCTGTTTCTTTCATAACATGTCCAACATGATCTTCATTTTCTGTTCTTACTCCTTTATTAAATAGTGAATGTGGATATTTGCCTTCATATGTACCCAAATCTGTTTGATTATCTGATTTCCAAGGATCTTTTCTACTAGTAGGAAGTGGATCATTACGATTAACACTATATTTACTTTGAATTTCTGAAAAAGGTAATCCAATAAGAACATTAGCACCAACCTGTTGAATTTCTGAAATAGGTATATCATATCTTTTATTTTTTCCACCAAATATTACAATTTTATCTGGTGTTTCTCTAACTACGTGCCCCAAGTTAGGTTCATCTAACGCCTTTACTCCTTTGTTAAAGTATTTTCCAGATACCAATAGAAGTAGATTGTAATTGTTCTAAATAAAGATTTGGTACTATAAGGAATAATGCTGATGAAGGCTTCTATAATGATAGAATTTTATTTGTGATCTTATAATATATTTAACTAATTGAAACTCCTAAAACAATAAAAAATATATTAAATTATAAATTACTGTTTTTAACAAAATTTATTATATTTGGAATTTATTTTCTTGACTAATGATGATTATGCTCTATGGGTTCTGTTTAGTATATTCGTAGGGATTGCATTATCTATTGACTTGGGACTATTTAGAAAATTCAAGAATATAATAATCAAACAAAAA
>DASSVK010000164.1:0-4971 GCA_035706205.1 Nitrososphaeraceae archaeon
CCTCTCTATCATCAGTTCAGAATATAAGTTTCTGTTAACTTTGTTAATTTACCAAAAATTATGAAATGAGGATTTTAAATTTATCTAATAAAATAATATATATTAATCATCAATTTCAATTTCTGAATGTGATAACTAAAAAAAATTTTAAAATTTATAGATTAAAGTTAAATAATATTATTAATTTATTTATTTAATATTGTGACAGGAGATAAAGATCGATAAAGATTGCAAAGAGATAGAGTTTATCTTATAATTGATATTTTAACAAAATTAATTGAGTATGGAGAAGTTAATCAATCGTCTTTATTATTATATTGTAGATTAAACTTGACTAAGCATAAAGAAATATTTGATGAATTAGAAGGCAATAATTTTATTTTAAAGAAGCATTCAAATGTTGGAAAAAGACTTATAATTTCTTATTCGATTACTTCTGAAGGAATAGAATTTTATAAGAAAATTTTAGAACCTTATGAAAAATTCTTTCCGCGAAAGTAGTTTTATTATTTAAATATATTTTCAAAAAAATAAATAATCATAATATGATATATTATATAGATAGGTAAAATTATTTTTCTTCGCCGCTATTGCTATCATCTTTATCTACCATGTCAAATTTAAATTTATTAGAAATATATTGTTCAACATCATCTTTTTCTTTCTTGTATGATTCATATTTTTTATGCCATGAGCCTATCTGCCTATATTGAAGGATTCCAGTAACAAAAAGAATAGAAGATATTATTATTACAGCAGATAATAATATAACTAATCCAAATCCAAATTCACTTTCTGTTTCTAACACTCTAAAGAAGGATTGATGAGTAAAAAGATATAGTGTTAATGAAATAGCAATTGGAGCAAGAATAATTGATGAAATGGAAACTCCTAGAAGGAACCTTCTAATTTTGTGTATTTGTTCAATAAAACTATCTAAAAGATAGAGTATATTATTTCTTTCAACATTCATAATTGTATTATTATTATTATTGTTAATATTCAATATTTATATTTCCTCTCTTTTATCTTGTATGATTACTAGCTGCTACTATTATTTTACCATTCATTTCAGGATGAATACTACAATAATAATTGAAAGTTCCTGTCTTATTTGCTGTAAATGTAACTGTTTGAGTCTGGAAATATCCTAAATCTTTTGTATGAATACCAAATTCATCTATATTTAAATTATGTTTAGAATGTTTTTCTGAATCTTCATTAATAAGATGAATTGATAATGAATTGCCCTGATGTAATGTAATTGTTGGATTATGTCCAAATCTACTACTACCTCCTGCCCCACTATTTAACATCTTTGCAGTTCCAGTTGATTGACTAGTATATACATTTCCTTCTTTTGGCAAATAAGTTGCTTTCATAAAGAAATTTCTAGGAGGAGAGAGAAGAAAATTTCCATTAAAAGATTTTAAAGAATTGATACCGCCATAAATAATTAAACCAATAAAAGTAAATAAAATCCCGATAACTATAATTTTTTTTGGAGTTATTTTATTCTTATTATTGTTATTTTTTTTCTTTTGATTAACGAGTTTATTTCTTTTTCCCATAGAAAAACTGTAGAAGTTGGATATTTAAAGAATAGTTAACTAAGTTAATTAAATTTAATTCT
This sequence comes from Nitrososphaeraceae archaeon, assembly GCA_035706205.1. Classification (GTDB taxonomy): domain Archaea; phylum Thermoproteota; class Nitrososphaeria; order Nitrososphaerales; family Nitrososphaeraceae; genus TH1177. The sequence goes on from DASSVK010000164.1 coordinate 1,634, forward strand.
CCTCGATACTTTTTACTAGCATAACTATTGATAAAATATTTATTGTCGATGTTTTCTTGCTAATTTTTTTATTGTAAAAATAAATTTATTCATCATATTAAATTGTATAATAATTAATCAAAAAAATCTTTGTTCATGCATTTTATTGTAATATTATTTTGCAATTTGTTTTTGACATTCTATTGATTTAACCAAGTTAACCGTTACTTTTATACAGGAAAGGTATTTATATAGCATGCTGAAAGCATATCTTTTAATTATTACTAATTTAGAAAATAAATATAAAATTGCTGATTATTTTGCAAAATTAGATAATGTAGTAAATGTTGACATGCTCTGTGGACCATATGACATTGTTGTAGAAATAATATTAAAAACAATGGATGATTTAAAAGAAAGAATTGAAAAAAATCTCACAAATATTGATAATTCAATGTCAACTTTGACTTTAATTCAATCAGATGATATTTAAAATATTAGATAATTATACAATAACAAAAAAAATTTAATACTATTTATTCACTACAATAGATATTCATTTTTAATATTAAATCCAATTTAACTTAATGTTATAATTGTAAGAAAAGATTCCAACAAAGACAAAAAGAAAATTTAATTCTCATATCAGAATATTATTTTTTGATAAAACATAAAGTTAAATTATATTTTAATGCTATTGTTATCAATGGAAGGATATTAATAATTAAGTTATAATTAATAAAATGCTATTCTCTCATGAGAGAAATATCTAGATATAGTAAGTTACTGTGTATAAGTTTTGATGTAAATATATCAATAGGATCACACTCTCTCAAACAATCATTATTCTAGATATACTGTTATGACAATAAAGTTAGTTGCAAATATCTGAAATAACAAAAAAAGCCTTCATCCTCTATCCAATAAGGAGATAAACGAATAGAGGATAAAGGCTACTGCCGTTTAACTTTTGGTATTATTTGTTAGAGTAATAAATAACCAATCGAAATATATTTAAAAATTGGTGAACGAAGTTAATCAATAGACTAATTATCAAGTATTACATTCTATTACAGTCATTGATCGATAGATGTAACAATTGATGAATTATTAAATAATAACAATAATGAGAAATAATATTTTAGAACCAATTACAATTGTAATCAAGGTAATAATTAGAATGACCAAAAGAGAGAGAATTGGAATTATAATTAATTATATAATGAATTTTTCTTACCTTTTCTATACTCTATAGATTATATTGTAATTCTACTACAAGATAAGTTAATATAATAATTTTATTAGCTATTTTGTATAATTACTATTTTCATCTATCAATATAGAAAATTTTACTTTTATAATTACTTAATAATTAATATTCTTACAATATATTGAATATGTATATCTAATATAGACATCACACAAATTAAAATAGATGAATATAATTTAGTGAATACTATTAATATTAACCTTACATGAGAAAGAGATAATACTTGATCAATAATTAAAAATAAAATATGCTAAGAGCCTTTGTAATTGTAATGATTATAGCCATAACAATTATTCCAATAAGAATTTCATTCTGTCAATCATTTGATACAATTGAAATTAAGGCTCTATTAAAGGAAGATGATTTTATAGCCTCTACTCTACATTTCCAGAAAGCAAATCTAACCTTTGGAAATGGAAGTAAGATTTGTCCAACAAATAATTGCTCATATGAATTTGAAAAAACTACATTTGATGAAATATTTGGAGAAGCAAATACAAAATATCTATCAGGAACATTACAAATTGAAGATAAAGCAAATACTAATGGCAATTTTATTTCTGATAGATACTATAGACTTTCTGGTACATTCACTCTAGTCAATAGCAAAGAAAATATCAAAACTGAAGATAAAATTTTGAATTATGAAGGTGATTTAGTACTTGATACAGGTAATGCAATGTTTAGTCCCTCAAAAGTAGAATATAAATCTGAAATAAAATTATATTCTCTTCAAAACAAACTAGAATTATATGGAAAAATCAACAATAACTAATGCATCTACTAATATTAAAATTAATCTTCTTAATTGAACTAAAGCTTTAATATTCAAATATTATGCATATTTTTATATATATAGATAACATTGCAGAATATTACTCTTTGAAACAATAAATTAAAAATTGTTTGAACCTTTATTGATATTTCATGTCTATCATAGATAAAATTGTGTCGATAAATATGTAATTTTATATTTATAATAATCATACTAAAAGAAGGAATTATGAATAAGAATATATTTCTTGATTTTAACAGTATAATTATATAAAATTTTTTATTGGATCTTTTTGTAATTTCTCATTTTTTCAGATAAATTAAATTTAAAATGGTTTTGCATATTATTTAATTCTTTAATAAATGAGTTTAATGAGAATATTATTACTTAATTAAAAATTTATTATTATATTACTTTCTCCTTAAGTATTATTAGATATAAAAAATCGTATATTTTTAAATTTTTTAATGCATTTTAATATTATAGGATTTGTGGAAAAATAAACGCGGATATCTTTGGGTTACTCTTGCTTTATTTGTAATATCTCTAGGTTTTCATTGGAGTTTTGCATGGTTTTCCTATCTCAATGAACAAAAAGAACATAATCAGCCTGTAGAAATTTCTGCTTACTTTAATATGACTTTCCGAGATACAATGGAAAATTGGCAATCAGAATTCTTACAATTGATATGGCAGGTAGCAGGACTTAGTATTCTTTGGTATGTGGGATCACCACAATCTAAAGAAGGTGATGAGAGAAAAGAAGAAAAAATGGATTTAATAATAAAGATGCTGGATCCAAAAAATGGTGATTCTATATTGAAAGAATTAGACACAAAGTATCCAAGGAAATAAAAGTATAAGATATTCATAATTTTTTATTTTTTATTTGTCTAAATAATAAAACTATATTAATATCACAGTTAAATATACAATAGCAAATTAATAACAATAATTTTGATAGCTAATGATGTTTAGGAGATCCTTCTTTTTTTATAGCTATGTATTTCAATATGATATTGATAATTATTACATTTTAATAATCGGAGATGATTTAGTTAATAGATATAACCTGAAATGCAAGTAATACCTATAATGACTCTAAAATAATTTTCAAGATATGGCAATAAAGAAGATAATATTTAAGGTTTAATCAATATTATATTTCAAAAAAAGTTAATTATCTATTGAAAGTTTATTTGTAGATCTTCGTTTGTTTCTTAGAGGATACTTACAACATGGACATCTATTTCCGTCATATTTTATATAAATAGCACATTCAGTACATAGTTTAAAATTTTGAGCATATAAAGA
>DASSVK010000165.1:0-9163 GCA_035706205.1 Nitrososphaeraceae archaeon
CTGTTCTTTGAGAATATTTTTTAGATATTTATTGGCAGTTCTTTTTTGAAAATATTCTTTGGTTGCCCTAGTAATAGAAGGAATAAAAAAGGTGAATACAGCCCCAAGAAATACTGCAATATACTGAGGAGGAATTTCGTCAAAGTTAATTAAACGATTCCTTTCACTAATAAGGTTAAGATTCAAGTAAAGTATTTTATTGTATACATTTTCTTGTGTTAATGAATTATTAAAACCAGATTCGATAAAATCATTTTCACCTATAACACTATAAGATAGGTTGAGAGGAACAACAAGATTTTTTTGATCATAATTAGAACTAGCAATGATATCTATAGGAAGTACACCTTTTCCATTTAATAGATCAAATTGATTTCCTTGTCTAAAATTAATTGATAAATTACCACCATTCTCAGAATTAGAAGGATCTTTTTTTAGTGGTTCAGCTTTCACATTTAAATTGTATAAACCAGTGTTATTGAATTCTAGGACAACCGAGTTTTTACCATTGTTAATATTGATTGATTTATCTTCTAAAATCATATCTGGACGTGGAACATGTATTTTTCCAAAAAGATGGGAAAACTTGTAGTCGTCTGATTTTCTTCCAACTTCAACTAATACTCCATAATTTGTAGGATAGCCTATTTGGGCAAGGTCCAAAGTAACCTTAAACCCATCTGGGATTATAGACAAATATTGTTTAGTAAGATTGGAGGAAAAGAATAGCGGTTGAAAGTCATAGTCTAAGAGTTCATATCCTCGTATATCCCAGTCAAGTTTTTCAACTATCTCTTTAGAATTTAATGTTCTTGATATTATTTCTTCTAGTTGCTGCCCCTCTACAATCTCAATACGGTTTGAATCATTTTGTGTAAAATGAGAAAAGTTTGTAGCAGTAGTAGGCGTAGTAGTAGAATTTAAATTGATGTCATTATCGTAAAAATTTGGATTGCTATGTGTTAACAAATATCTATAATTATAACCTAAGAATCCAGTTGTTTCATCATCATCAGAGTCTATAAATATGTTAATAAAAAGGTTCTGTGGAACAGTGCTACTATTTAATAATGCATTTTTGAGTTTATCTAGAAAATCATTAAATAAAAATTTCATTTCAAGATGAGTGCCATTACTTGTTACATATACTCTGTCTAGATCACTACTTTGTAGTAAATAGCTAAGAGTTTTATTGGAACCGTCATCTGGACCGTAATATATGTAATTTTGTATTTCCTTAGTTAGGAATTCGGTCTTTAATTTAGGAGAAAATCCGTATACAGTAGAATATAAAAAAGTAAGACATACCATAAAAGAAAGAAGAAAGAAAAAAATAGAAGCAGTAATTGCAATTTTCAATAATGAACTGTTAAATGCTTCTAAATTTTAATTTTTCATCTTTTCTAATCTATCTATCTAAAATATACATTATGACTCTTGTAATGGCTTTATGCCAGATCCATTTTTTAAGTCAGAGAGGTAGCCGATAAAAAGGCTTATTCAACATTTGAAATAGACTTTACTGCTTTACTGAGATGTAATAGGTATAGTAAAATTAAAATTTGCACCGTTGTTCTTATTATTGTTCCCCGCCCATATCTTTCCACCATGTTTTTCTATAATATTTTTACAAATGTATAGACCTAGACCAGTTCCTACTTTTGAGCCTGTTACAAACTTCGTAAAGAGTTTATCCTTTATATTTGATGGGATGCCTGGACCATTATCTATTATTCTTACTAATACAGTGTTGTCATTGTGATCTTGTCTTTCTAAAGATACAATAATTTCTCCTTCTTCTTGTACAATATTATTTATAGCATTATTGATAATGTTTAAAAAAACTTGGTTCAAACGCAATTTATCTGCAACCAGCAAAATTGAATCTTCATTGCATTTTAAAATTAAACTAATCTTTTTACCTATGATTTGATTTTTCAGATCTTTTAGTAAATCTTTTACCAACTCTACAAGATCAAATTCTTCTTTATTTAGAGTTAAAAGTTGACTGTCGATACGGGCAGCATCCAAGATATTATCTGTAAGAAACTTTATTTTTTTAGCATTCTTTATAATTATTCTAATCAAGTCCTCTATATGACCAGCATCAAGATTCTTGTTAGAAAGCAGAACTTCTGCAAGTCCTAAAATAGACTGGACTGGATTTCGAATCTCATGTGCTGTTTCTTTAATAAATTGTATTTGTTTTTCATTTGTAGTTTTTAATTGCTCATAAAGAGTTTCCGCTTTTTCATATAGGTCTGATTGTTTCCAAAGGTTCTCAAACATAGAAATATAATATAATACTGTTGATTTACTATTAGAGAATGTTGAGATTCCTATTGATTCAGCAGGAATTTCTGTATAATCGTTTGCTAGTTCTGCAGTCATAGAGAACTTCCTGTCAACTATCAAAAATGTGACCGTTAAGTACAATGCTTCTGGTAAATATTTAATATCTACTCCTTTAGCCATTAATCTGCTAACGGCATCAACAATTTTTTTATCAAAAGGAGTTAGAATTCTTAATTTTATGTTACCTTTGGTATTGTCCTGTAATCTTTGCAAAGTGAGAAAACCGTCTCCCAATACCATTCTCCTGTAAAACCCATTTGCGGAAGAAAAGAGTAATAATACTTCATCTTCTGCAGATTGAACAAGATTAGTAGCAGTTCTTATTGCTTCTTCAGGATTCTCGATTACTTTGAGGCTTGGTTTACTGGATTCATTATTTTTTATTTCTTGAATTTCATCTGAAGTAGGAATGGCTTTATCCCAGAAAGTATCAAAAACAAAAAATTGTTTATTTTCTATAAAATTTTTAATATTTTTGCCATAAAAACTCTCCAACCTCTTGAACACGTTAAAACATTTTTGAGTATGAAAAAAGTATTTAGAACCATCTATTACTTCTTGAGTCATTTCCTCATCTTTTTCAGTAAATAAGGGTTCTTTACACAATGAACATTTTAATTCTGTTCCCTTGTTGGAGTAATTGGAGAAACCATTATTTTCATTCATTTTTTCTGGACCTACATGCTTAAGGAAATATAGGTTCTATGGGTTTTAAACTATTCGGAGAATCCGAATGTTTACAAGAAGATTTAATTTCTTTAAAAAGAAAGAATAAATGCAAGAAAAATAAAGGCAGGAATAACAAATTTCATATTAAAGAAGCGAGATTTATAGGTTTTTTTAAAATGAGAGGAACTTAAAATAAAAGCTTGATAAGAAAAAGTGAATATTTGGAGCTACCTTAAATTATCATCCTATAAATTCTAATACTATTTGTTAATAGCATAATACTAAGATTTTTCTATTTTTCTGCTTTTCACATCTTGTGAATAATCTCATAATCTATAATTTTATTATAAATTTGTTCTTTATAAAATGATCTTATTAATGGACACGTATTAATACGTGTTTTTTTCATTGTCTTATATCCTATCAAGGTACAATTCTATTTTTTCCTCTTCTCATATAAATTTTTTACAATTATTGTTAGATTGCTGTATTGAAATTAAACAATAATGACATCTTCAAATCCACTATCTTTAAAATCATTAGTCAAATTAATTTCTATAATTAATGTTTAATTTTGTATTTAATACAAAACTTATTATAATATGTTACCTAACGTTGTTATAATTAGAGTTCGAAGCCCTACGAGCCCATATACTAGTAGGGTTCAATAACCTATGTTATTTGTATAACAGTTACTAATTATATTGATTGTTTTTTTCTAATTGCTTGTAATTCACAAGGTGGAATATTATTATCATTGTAGAACCATTCTGATAAATTGCGCATAATTAACGACTTTGAATACTATTAGAAGATGATTTTTAAAGAATTTAATCACCTTATTATATGAAGATACAAAATCTATAAAAAATTATTATAATACTCCAAATGTAGGTATAGCAGCACCTGTTATAGTCTTTGCTTCTTCTGAGCTAAGAAACAATACTACATTTGCCAAATCCTCAGGCTTTACCCATTTGTTAAAATCTGCATTTGGCATTGCTTTTCTGTTTGCTTGGGTATCTATTATAATTGGCATTATACAATTTACATTAATATTTGATTCCTTCGTTTCCTCAGATAGTGATTCTACTAGCCTTATTAGTCCGGATTTGGATGCTGCATAAGCAGAATCAGAACCTTCAGCATGTAAGCCTTTTTTAGAAGATATATGGATTATCTTACCATATTTTGAAGCGATCATATGTCTAGTAACATATTTACTTATAAAGAATGCTGATTTTAAATTCATAGCCATCATCAAATCCCATTCTTTTTCATCTAATTCAACTATGCTTTTTGTTCCAATATAACCACCAACCACATTAACTAATATATCAATATGACCATATTTGTCCATAACAGTTGAAACTAATCTATCTACTTCTTCTTCCTTTGTAATATCTGCTTTGATTAATTGTATAGATGATTTATTTTCTGTTTGCGTCGAGGGTTCTTCTTTGTCATAAATGTATGAAGATATTACAGTAGCATTAGATTCAACAAAAGCCTTTGTTATAGAGCTTCCTAAAGCTCCTGTGCCACCTGTTACTAAAACAATCCTATTTGAAAAATCATATTTGATATTATTACTGTGATTATTCATAAGACTCTAAATGTATGTTTACAAAGTATAAAGATTATGTATAATTGACACTGTTATACCAGTCGCTGAATTTTATTGCTGCTCAAAGTTAGTACAGCACCAGTTGCTAATACTTTTGCTTATATAGCACCTATTGTAGCAGTGTTTTTAGGATGGGCGATTCTAAGTGAATCTGTCACCTATCTAACTATTATTGCTACAATCGTTATTTTGATAGGTGTAGCATTGATAGTTAGAACATCGAATAATAATAACAAGTAAAATTGTATTTCATAAAACAATTTTTACTAAAACGATGAACTTAATTTTTGGTGAGCCGAGATTTTCAAAAATCAATCAATATTTTTCTTTCTAACTGCTTTCTGAACTACAATATTGTGTCAAAAACAATTAACACACCTCCGAGTCCAATTAGCATAGTCTAATGAATATTAGAAATTATCTATTCTAATATTATTACAAAAAAAATTCAAGAAAATCAGAATATTGAAAGATCATTGTAGTTAATTCTTTTGTCATTTTTTCTGCTGAATCCAAATTATTTCTTGATTTAGTTGTTATAAAGAAATTTGGAATTATCAATTATCCAATACTTAATTTTTATAAAAACTAGTATTTCAGATATCAATAGTTTTAATATATAGATATATGATAATGAATAGGATATTGGTTCATAATTTAGCAGCCTATTTTCAATATAAAAAAGACAAAATACTCAACTCTCTTTTTGTCATACTTATAATTTTGCTTTTTTCAGGTATCACAGGAGCATTTTGGGATATTACCTATCATGCTCTCAATGAAGTGGATGATTTCTTTCAACCTGCACATTTAGTAATATATTCTAGCTTATTTCTTGTTTTCTTCGTAGGTATAATTATTACTATTATATGCAGAAAAAAATTTTTGTTTGCTGTAATACCGGCCTGTCTATTAATATCTGGCTATTTTGATTTACTCTGGCATGATAATTTTGGTTTCGATAGTTTTTTAAGTCCTCCACATGTGATGCTTTCTTTTCTACCAATTCTATATTCATTCATGATCTTTAAACATTTTCAAAAATTGCCGTTATCTACTACTACTAATACTTCTTCAAAAATTGGACAAACTATCAGTCTCGGAGTTTTGTGGTTATCTATAACTTTTCTGTTGTTGATGTTTTCTTTAGTTTCAGTTAAATCTCCTGATACATCTTTTTATATTATCTCTCCTCCATTTGTATCTTTGGTAATTTCTTTTATAATAATGCCAATGCTATCATTATCAATTGTATATTATGGCAATGTAAACAATATCAATCCAGTATATGTCACAGGATTATTTGTTTTCTCATTAACAATTTCGACTATAATTGCTAATCCAAACATTACTTTTACATTTCCATACCTATTATTAGGAACTATTTTACCTGCATTTTTATTTAATAAAAATAAATTTATTGGATTTATATTATTTGGTGGATTATGGATGTTTACATATGTCCCATACTCATTCAAGATTATTTTATATTCTCTAATCGGAGTTATAGTTGAATTGAAACATACTTTATTTTTATCATCTTATTATTTAGTTCCATATTATCCTTTGATTATTGCTGGAGGTATTTATGTGGCACTAGTTGTATATTATCTAACTAGGAAGCATCCAAATTTGTTTTCTATTAAAATTTCTCCTACTAAATAATTAATCAATTATTTTGATAGTTATTATCAGTAGGAGTAAAAATATTCCATCATTTGATATTATTTTTTCTTCTATTACTATTATAAGTACAATTCAAAATTTAAATTTATAGATATAATAGCTCTGTTATAACTATAACAGAAGAACAATAATAGCTTAATCCATTATAATAAATGAATACAAGAAAAGATTATGTATTTTTAAATTTTAAATATTATATTTTGTAAAATAATATATAGATTTTCTTTTGAAATTAATGAATTTTTATAATAATTTGTTTTTCCGTTAGTTATATATCTTAATTATATATAAATAAATTAAATTCAAAAAATAATTAAAAACTTATTATAATATGTTACCGAACCCTGTTATAATGAAAATTCTCAGTTAATGTCTAAATTCAATATTTATTAAAATTTTGAGGCGCCGAAAAAATAAAGGGAATAGTGATGTAATCATTCTCCAATAAGATGGAAAAGATATGACTCATCCTTTTCATCCTATTATCATTACATCATTCGTTTTGTGTGTAATGATATAATTATATGATTTTCGTAATATTTATTATATTTGGTAATTCTCTTTAGCTCAAGTAAAAACTAAAAGATATAGAGTATATAAATTAGAATTGAAAGAAAAACAACACTAATTTTGATTTATTGATATAGTTTCCCTGCCTGTTACAAAAATTAACGGATAAAAATCATAACTTTTTCGGCGCCGAAAAAGGTAAAAATGAAAACTAGATTCTGTTATATTAATAGGATGTAAAAATCCTGGCTGACTTGTCTACCAATATCGATATAGTCAGACTTTTGGTATGAGGTGCATATGTTTGAGCTTTACATACTATATGACTTTCTTTTCTTTGTACCACTCTAACACCATCTACATTCTAGCCCCATAAAAGGGAGTGAGCCAAGTATGGTTATTCCTACAATCATTCCTATCACACAGATACTGAATTTTGTTATCTTGAACATATACATTTATTCTCTTTAGAATAAAAAAAGGTTTTCCACATCTATAACTAGAGTTACCAATATTAAATAACATAATGTTAAATGTAATATGAACTAAATTATACATTAATGTAGTCTGGAACAACAATAGCAATTCACAAATAAGATTCTAATATTATAGAACAAGTGTATTTATTTAAACTTTTTTATATAGTTATCAAAAGTTTAAGAAAACATTGACAAAAATTAGAATAAAGCATTCGTAATAAATTAAAGTCATAATATCAATTTATTATTAATTATTATAATTTTTCGACATTACAAAATAGTTAAGAAGACAAAATAATAAATGAAAATAGATAAAAAATAATTCTAATGGAAGAGGATCTACTTTTTATTTTATGGTTTTGATATTAATAATAAGAAAAGGGTGTAATCAACAAGAAGTGATATCCAATAATAAGATTAAAAAAATTTTATTAGTGGATGATGAACCAGATGTCATTTATGCAATAAAGAGTGTTTTGGAAGATAATAAATTCGAAATAGATTCATTTAATGATCCTATTACAGCTCTAAAATCTTATAGAAGCAATTTTTATGATTTGGTAATTCTTGATATAAAGATGCCAAAAATGGATGGATTTGAATTATATACTAAAATAAGGGAACAAGATCCTAAGGTAAAAATATGTTTTTTAACTGCAAGTGAGATGTACTATGAGAAATTTAGAAAAGCACAATCACAGTTTGGTAGAATAATTGAAGAAGAGTGCTTTATTCAAAAACCAATCAAAAATGAAGATCTAATTAGAAAATTAACATCTATAATAATATAGATATAATTACAATGGTTATATAAAGGAAGAACTAGAAAAAATTATTATAATAAATTTATCTATAGAATTTATTTTATTTATTCTATATTTATACATATTTTCTCAGTTTATTAATTCTTAATTCTTAATCATTTAAGTAAATTTTTATTTTTACTTGAAAATCCTAATCTAATTTCAATAACTTCTGAACTACAAAATTGTGTCAAAATCAGTTCACACACCTCCGAGCCCGTATTATATTGGGGTTCCTATACATGTATTTTGCAACAATTGAGAATAATAGATATATTAAGAACTAATTTTATGCATCCAACATATAAAATAAATAATATTCCTAAAAAAATGATCTAGAATTATAATATATAAAAGTTATAATGAATCTATATCAAAAGATTCAATTTAATATATTGTTGTTTTAATCGATTGAATTAATTGGTAAAATATTTAACTTGTTTAACGATAATATCTGTTTTTCATATAATAATATATTCAAATTTTAATTGTTTTTATTTATTATAGAATATTAGATTCATTTTAATTTAATTATTGAATATTAAAGGTAAAATAATATTATATTTAGATATAAAAAAACCATAAACAGGAATTATATTTATTATGATATTTTAATTAAATTCTTTATATATTAAATAATATATAAAAAAAATTAGATTACTTGAAATAACTATATATCTTAGTTTGTAATATTATTACCAATGTAAATGAAAAAAGTTGAAAATTTACTATATTTTACAACAATAACATTGTTTGTTATCTCAATATTATTTACTATAACAAGTTCTATAATATTAATAAATTTTAACCAAGATAATTTGGAAAATATTATATCATATTTAGAAACATTTTCATCAATAATCAATGGTAACATCTTATCAATAGCCTATGCCCAAGGAGATAGTCCTAGTCAGATAGTAGAATTAGAAGAAGAGGAGCCAGTGGAAGTAGAAGAAGAGGAGCCAGTGGAAGTAGAAGAAGAGGAGCCAGTGGAAGTAGAAGAAGAGGAGCCAGTGGAAGTAGAAGAAGAGGAG
>DASSVK010000166.1:0-11895 GCA_035706205.1 Nitrososphaeraceae archaeon
TCTTTCATATCAAGGTTTTTGTTGAGATCATATCTTTCAATAATTTGTCTTATTAGTTGAATTGCTTCTCTATTGTTATATTTTCTATAATAAAAATCACCAAATCTTTTTACCGATTGAAGTATCCAAGATCTTTTATGAGGATTTAGTTTGAACAATTCTACATCTGGATTTAAACCAAAAAATACAGGTGCATATCGTTCAAAATAACTAAGGTAACATTTAGCAGTATGTTAATGATATTTACTTTTTAAAAAGGTTAAAAAATCTTCAATGTCTATTTGTTTGTAAAAATCGTATGGCTTACCTGAAAGACCAGTAATTTGACCGTTTGTTTGTAGGTTAATTTTCATAATATCAATTTGCTGATCATCTGTCAATCGAGTAATTTTTCCGGCAACAAGATCCTTAACTAAATCACCTAAAGTTGTATAATTTAAACGATCTAATTGTCTGTTTAATAGTGATAATTCTGAATTCCTAATTCTTACACCTATAGTACGCCATTCTTGTGTCTTTTTAGATTGATTTATTTCTAATGTTTGTCTATTTACCAATGTATATACATAGGTATAGACCTAAATAAATAGTTTTAAAATATTATTAAAGCTTTTATGTAATTCTAAAGAAAAACCTATTGTAATTCTTATGCCAGTTAAGTTTGAAGCAACATTGGTCAAATGGGGAAATTCAGTAGGATTGGCATTGCCTAAGCCTATAAGAGATGGATTGGAACTTAATGCAGGAGATAAAATAATAATCGTAGTAGACAACGATAAGGTTTACATAGAAAAAATAAAAAATTAAGAAATCAGAATTTTTGTTTTTTGCTTTGTTAACATAGAAAAATTTGATGTTAACATAAATTTTTAAATGTTAACAAAATTGCCGACAATTAGTCTTTCCCATTTTTCTTATGCTAACAAATATGCTAACAAAATAAATTATAATTAATCAAAAACAAAAAAATTATGTTAACATTCTTGCTATTTACTCATAAATCTACCGTAACCTTTCAGATCAAAAGCAATGGACTGGGCGGGATTTGAACCCGCGATCTTTCGGTTGCGAACCAAACATTCGTACCAAACTGAACTACCAGCCCCCCACAAAGCTAAAATTTTGTTATAAATTTATAAATATAAATGAAATAATTATATTTAATATAATTTATCATTTATCTTTTACTATATATATCAATAAAAAATATATTTTATTATAGAAAATTTTATATTAATTGAAAAATTATGAAATATTTTTATAAATATTATATTATATAACATAATAGGTTAAAAATATTTCATAATATTATTAAAGTAAAACCTTATATATCAAAAAGCAATTCCCCCATTTAATGAAACTATTGACATCCGGTGTTATTATGGGTCTGCTTGTTACCGGGCTTTTATTAAGTCCTTTTGTATCAGGCTTTCCTTTTATAACCAAAGTAATGGCACAAGAAGAAGAAGAAGCAGATGGACCCGTAAAGCAAGCTCTTTTAATTGCTAATGAAAATAAAGTTAAAATTGCACCAGATAATGCTCTACATCCAGGCGGTATAGAGTATGCTGCAATGACCTTTAATGGTACAATTCCAGGTCCAATTATGGCCGTTGACCAAGGAGATACGTTAAATGTTACAATTAGAAATGATGGTAAAACAATTCATAGTCTTGATTTCCATGCTGGAATAGGACCAAGTAAAGTTTTATCTGGTAATATTGCACCAGGAGAGACTAAATCTGTAGCTGTTGAGGCTATCAACCCAGGAGCATATCTGTATCACTGTGGTGCTGATGGATTGAATGGTGTATGGGAACATATAGCAAATGGTATGTATGGTATAGTTGTTGTTCACCCAGAAAATGAAGAACCAGCAAAAGAATTCTATCTCTCATTTGGAGAAAATTTCAATACTGCAGATAAGGGATTATTTGTAGGAGCTAATGGAACAACTGGAACATTTGATCTTACTAAATTTGCTACTCAACAGCCTGATCTTATATTGACAAATGGAATGGCACATAAATATGCTCCAGGAATCGGTGAAGCATCAAAGATCGTTTTGAATGAAAATCCTGAAATCTTTAAGGTTACACCTGGTGAATTGACAAGATGGTATATCTTAAGTCCAGGTCCTAACGAAGGAACTGCATTTCACTTCATATCTGGTCAGATTACTGTAAGAGATGGATCAAATCCTGCAGAAGATGATTACGGAACTCAAGAAATCGACGATGAGACATGGTGGATACCTCCAGGATCTGCTTCAGTAATTGAATCTGTATTCCCAGAGGCTGGAACCTATATAGGTGTTGACCATAACATGAATCATGTAGTTAGAGGTGCAGCCCTTGCTGTAGTTGCTGATGGAAATGCTACAGATACTGATCATCCTCCAGGAACTGGAGTTGCTCCAAAAGGTAGCGACAGTCCAGTAGCAGAATGGGGAAAACCAATGCCATATGAACAAATAATTGCTGAAGCTAGTGCACAACCAGCTGCTGGTTCTACAACATCTAATGCAACATTGGCATATGCACAAGAAGGTGCAATTACTCCAGAAGGTACAATTAATGATACCATGTCTATGGGTAACGATACATCTATGATGATGAATGCTACATTAGCATTTGCACAAGAAGGCTTCCAAACAGAAGACCTAGTCAATGAAACCATAGATTTAGGAAATAATACAGCAACATCTAATGCAACACTAGCATTTGCCCAAGAACAAGTATCAATTGCTGCAGGATCTTCTAACCCCTCAGCTAGCGAATTTTATGTTCCATCTGAAATCTCTGTATCTGCAGGGAGTACTGTAACTTGGACAAATGATGATTCTACTATTCATACAGTAGTAGAAGGAGGTCCACAAGGTGGTGGTGCAGGTGCAACACCAGCATTTGATTCCAGTATAATTGCTCCAGGCGCTACTTGGGAAAATACCTTTGATACAGCAGGAGAATTTGACTATTACTGTAACTTACACCCATTCATGACGGGTAAAGTAACAGTAACCTAAACTTTCTTTTCTTTTTTATTCTACACTAAATTTTAAAAATTAATTTTAGTAAAATATTTTTAAAAAAAATAATTCAAAAAAATTTTAATTATTATTATAGTAACATAATAATAATAATAATAATAATTATATCTGTTATCTTTTTTATATTATATTGTTTGTTTGATGCAAAATTCATGTGATCTAGTAATAAAAAATGGTAGTGTTGTAATACCTAAAGTTGGAATAGTTAATACTAATATTATGATTGAAAATGGAAAAATAAAAGATCTTTCTAAATCATTAAATAATATCAATTATAGTAAATCAATTGATGCTACAGGAAATTATATTCTTCCTGGATTGATTGATCCTCATGTTCATTATGGTGTTTATACTCCAATAGAAAAGGCAGCTAGAACAGAGTCAAAATCTGCAGCAATAGGAGGTGTTACAACAATGATAAGAATGCTACGGTTATATTCAAACTACCAACATAATATTAAAAAACAAATAGATACAAGTAAAAAGAATCATATTGTAGATTTTACTATACATCCTTCAATTCTAATAAATCAACATCTTGATGACATTTCCTATTTGGCCAATAATATAGGCATAAATTCATTTAAGGTCTATATGAACTTAGGATCGAATCTCAATAACATTCATATGGATTTAAATCCAATGGAAAATGAAATTCGTAGTGGAAAAGTAGAAATTACAGATGATTTTTTAGAGAAAATTGTTAAAATTACCTCTTCTTTTAATGGTATGCTTTTAGTACATGCTGAGGATCCAGAGATTTGTTATACTGAAATAAAAAAAGAAATTATAGATAAAGATAAAGATAAAAATAAAAAAAATAATTCAATCTTAGAAAATAATGAAGACCTTGTTGTTTCTTCAGTCAATCAATCTATTATTGGAGATTCTATAAAAAAAGAAGGTAGTGATTTTCAAAATGAGAGAAAAATAGATAATAATAATAACAATAATAAAATAAGAAAGATAAAAAATAGAGATAAAAAACAGCATAATAAAGAAGAAAATAAAATATTAGTAAAAGAAGAAAAAGAAGAAGAGGAAGAAGAAAAAGAAAACAACTTACTCAAATTATGGTCACTATGTAGACCTACTCAGGCAGAAGTGAAGAGTATAAAAAAGGCAGCTGAACTTGGAAGAAAATATAATTCAAATATCTATTTTGTTCATATTGGATCAAGTGCTGCCATAGACGCTATTATCCATGAGAAAGAGCAAGGAAAATGTAATTTATATATTGAAACTTGTCCACATTATCTTACTCACACTTACGATTTTAATGATTTAAGGGGAAAGGTAGTTCCACCATTGCGTTCTAAATATGATGTTCAAAGTGTATGGTATGCTCTTAAAAATAATATTATTGATACAATAGGTACAGACCATGTTGCTAATACGTTATCACTCAAGTTAAATCCAAATGGCGATTTACTTGAATCCTTATCAGGTTTCCCCGGAATTGCTACGATGTTACCTGTACTCCTTAGTGAAGGTGTAAATAAAGGAAGGATTAATTTGGAAAGAGTTGCAGAGGTTACAAGTTATAATACATCCAGAATATTTGGACTTTATCCTTCGAAAGGTACAATAGAGAAGGATTCAGATGCAGATTTGGTTATTGTTGACCTTAATCTTGCGAAGAAAGTAACTCCTGATCTACTACAGTCTTATTCAGATTATACTATTTACGATGGTTGGAATCTTTGTGGTTGGCCTATTGCTACTATTGTAAGAGGAAATGTAGTAATGGAAAATTTTATAGTCAATGAGAAATTTTATGGATATGGAAAATTTCTTCCAAGATTCAAACACTAATAACTAAAATATCAGATCCACAACAACAATTGTAATTTTTTGGATTTTGGTCCTATACTATTTTTTTGTTATGTTGATTTAATAGAAAATTTACCTTTGCTATTGACAGAATAGTATTTTGTATTATTTTTACGAGAAAATAGTCCAACTTCTACAACACCTGGGATATTTTTTATAGCGTGTTCTGCTTTTTCTATGTTCACTATATTAGATAATTCTGTATCAAGTATTATATTACCATTTTCAGTAATAAATGGATACCCTTTTCCATTAGTTCTAATTATAGGTTTTGATGATGATGATGAGATATTCATTTCATTAGGATAATTTATCATATTATCAAGTTTTGAATCATCACCAATAAGTTGATCAATACTTCTAATAGATTGTAAATTTTTTATTACAGTAAATCTAGCAAATGGATGTACTTCAATAGGAATAGGTATATTAAATTTAGGTACAAATTTATCTGAATCTGCTAAAATAATCTTTTCCTTTGCTGCATACATTATAATTTTTTCTTTCAATAGTGCTCCTCCTCCTCCTTTGATCATATTTAAATTTGAATCGATCTGATCTGCTCCATCTATTACCAAGTCAATATCATTTATTTTACTCTCATCAGTAAACTCTAAGCCTGCCATTTCACCAATTATTTTTATTTGGATTGAGGTAGGAATAAATTTAAAATTTTCTTTGTTAGGAAGATCGGAAATTTTTTTTATTAATTCTGCTACAGTACTACCACTTCCTAGTCCTATAATTATATTCTTTTTTTCCTTTTTACTATTTACTTTGTTGGTTGATAGTTTTAGAAAATAGTTTTCTATAATATTTGTGATCATTGGAAAAAGATGTTCTCTATTACTTTTTTTTTGCATTATCTATCAAGATTCGCAATTTAGGAGAGATATATAGGTTTTATTCATCTTTTTTAAATTTTTTCCTCGAAGCTCTGATTACAAAGAAATAGAATTATTATTATTTTTCTATGTCTAGAATATTAAGATTATTATTTTGCTGATATTTAGATTTTATTATTTACATAATTAATTATTCTAATTACAAGAGCATTATTAAAATCATTATAAATTAATTCTAAGAAGTGAATATAATATTTCGGTATACTATATATATATCAATTAAAAAATCTTATTTTTTCTTTATTTAATTCAAAATATTACTAAGCGAATCTTTTCTTTTTGTTGTATCAGCATCACAAATTCTATTCTCAATTTCTTTTTCTTCTTTGTTGTTTTTAGAAAAAATGAATCCTAACGGAAATTTAAATTTTGTAGACTTGTCATTACTCTGCTGCTGCTGAGTTTTATCTATATCCTTCTTCTCAAAATCTTTAGCATTAATAAAATGGTCAAATTTTAAGTCACTATATTTTAATAGTTTAGATAATGGACTACTACTTTGGTTATAGTTATAGTTATTTTTAACTTGGTTATCATCATTTATAAAAAAATTTCCTATCTTTATTTTATTTATACTCTCATCATCATCATCATCATAATTTTTTGTTATAATTCCTTGATTCATATTTTTCAAAGGAGGATTTGATATTAGCTTAGTAGTAGGGGTTAAAGTATCATTTTTAGATTGAAATCTCATTATAGAATTAAATATTTTTGGAACAGACACTTTTTTTTCATTAATTGAAATTTTGGGAGAAATTTTATTTTCTACTACTTCTACTACTACTTGATTTCTTTGATCTTTATCATTAAAATCATGTGTCTTTTTTAGAGAATCTTTATTATCTTCTTCTACAAGATCCTTTTTAATCTGACTACTATGTATCATGGCAACTTCATTATCTTTTATTTCTTCTTTTATACTTCTGGCTCTATCTAGTCTATTTAATGCTGCTGATACTTGATCTTTTAAATCGATAATTTTTTTTCTTTCAGCCTCAATAATAGTCTCTTTATTTTTGTTGGTATTATTGTTAATTTTATAATTTATTATATTTCTTGACTTGAGGTTTGCATCAGTAATTTCTTCAATATCAAATTGAGAATTTATATTACTATTTTTTTTATTCTGGTTTTTTGTTTCTCGAATTTTTGATTTAGTTTCTATTTTAAAGTTAATTTCTTTTATTTTTTTATCAATATCTGAAATTTTATTATCCAATAGAGAAGCTAAATCATTTCTTAAATCTATTAACTTGGTAACATCAATTTCAGATTGGATTTTGTCCATTTTTTCATTTATTTTTTTTAATTGATCATTATACTTTAGTAAAAGGCGATCTTTTTCAAATATATCAATTGACTTATTTTTTGAGGCAAGCAGGATGTTTTCTATGGCATGGGATACTAGTTCCTTCTCAAATTGATATATCTTTATTTCATCTTCCAATAACTCAAAATTTCTTTTTAGTAAATTTGGTTGTGTTTTTCCCTCTTCTCCATCTTCTTCTTTCTTATCTCTAGAATTTTGTGATTGATTTCCATCATTTTTTTTAACTTTATAAGGGAAAGAAAAAATTCTATTATAATATAATCTAAAAACAATTCCTCCAATTAATGCTAGACCTGCTGCTGCTATCAATAAAAAGGAATTAAAATCAATCATTTTAATTATAAAATATATCTGTATATATATATTAATAAATTAATATTTTAACAAAATATAAAGAATAGAAATACAGTTTTCAAGCAAAGAAATTATTAGGCCAGCCAGCTTTTTTAGAGAGATAATCTTGTTAGTAATTCATTTTCTTATTATTACATCACTTGTCTTTTAATCCAATTATACTTCCTCATTTTTGGATCAGGATATCCACATTTGGAACATTCTTTTCCACGCTTATGAAATGAATTATGGCCACATCTTCGACATCTTATATGCACTTTTTTCCTGGTATATTTACCCATTGAAGTTGTTCCTTTTGTCATTTTACCTTATCAACCTCCTCTACACACACATATTTTATTTATAATAGTTCTCATTTTTACTTTCACAATGGGGGTGGTGGAGATATTATAACTACATTATCTCCTCTTACTACAATAGTTCCTAAATCTGAAGATTTACCTTCTACTATTTCTACTGAATCGTCAAGTAACAAGTTCATGTGTTGATCAAAACCATGAAGAATTCCTCTAATAACTTTTCCACCTTTTAATTTTATTAATACAATTTTTCCAAAACTTTCGTCCAAAACCTTTACGGCCATATCAACTGACAATACTAAATCTACCTTTTACTATCAAATGAATATTAGTTATATATTAAAATTTCATTCAAAGTCATTATCTTTGATTAAGATGGATATGTCTTTATTTCTTTCAAAAGTAAATAACTAGTAAGTAAAATGAGCTTCCCTAGTGTTAATTAAAAATTTTTAAATTCTTTTATAGTTTCTACAATCTTCTGAGTTAGATTTTCCAATAATGATCGTCCTTTTATTATCGATGCTTTTGTCGGATCACCCCATACTCCATTTCCTGTTATTTTAGGGAAAGATCTTGGATTAGTTGTAAGACTATTATATGCTATTTTAGAATCTGTGATCTCTTTTGTATTTGCTCTTGCCATTTTCATTTTTACCAACTTTGTATTTATTGCTAATACAAGAGATGTTTCAATTTCTCCTGCATGATCAAAATCCTCCATTAAACTCCAGTAATTAATAAAATTTATTTTTGCATTAGAAGAAGGAATTTTATCATAAACATCTTGGGAAATATAATACAAACACCCCATATTTCCATGGTGGCCATTTAACAAGATTATATTTTTCATTCCATATTTTACAAGTGATAAACAAATTTCACTAATAAAATTGGAATAAGTTTGATGAGATAATGAAATATTGAATAAAGGTGCATGTTCAAAGGAAATGCCAAAAGTTATTGTAGGAAGATATAAACATTGCAATTTTTCAGAGACATTTTTTGTTAAATGCTCGATTATGATCGAATCAGTTGATACTGGAAGATGATCACCATGCTGTTCTAATGAACCTATAGGAATTATAATAACATGATCTGATTTTTTTTTCCATTTTTCGATTTCTAAATTAGATAATCTGTATATGTTATTCATTTTCTAACAATATCTACATATATCTTCTATCGTTAGTCTTTTTATATTTGTCCAAATGATTTTTATTATTTTGTGTTTTTCTCTCTTTTTTTAGAATCGAATGAAAATTCATTATTACATTATATCTTTTTTTTGAATTCATTTCTTTATTCTATTCTTTTTTATTTTTTTAACATGAACCTTTCCCCAGTAAACTTCCAATTTGCCTTCCAAAGCTAATTTTATAGCTTCAAGCAACGTAGAACTTTCTAATTTTCTTCCTTTATTTTTAATTGTATCGATATTGTCGCTTTCTAAAACATTAAAAGATTTTTGACATATGATTGGACCTTGATCAAGTTCTTCAGTTACAAAATGGGCAGTACAACCTACAATTTTTGCTCCTCTTTCATATGCTTGAACATAAGCATATGCGCCAGGAAAAGCTGGCAATAACGATGGATGAATATTTATTATTTTATTAGGATATCTCCAAACAAAATTAGGAGTAAGAATTCTCATATATCGAGCCAAAATGACCATGTCTATATTATACTCTTCAAATAATTTCAGAATTTGTCTTTCTGCTTCTGTTTGATCTTTATGATCAATCAAATAGAATGGGACCTTTAATTTTTCAGCTATTGGTTTTAAGCTATCAGAGCTTCCAATTATAAGCGGGATTTTTGTTTTAAGTTCCTTTTTGTTATAAGAGTCAAGTATTTTTAATAGACAATGATCTTCATTACTTACAAGAATAGCAATATTTGTTAATCTGTTTGGTTCTTGATAATGAACTTTAATTTCCATCTTTAAATTCTTAGCAAGTGCTTGAAGTCCCTCATCTAAATTCTCCTTTATTATATTATTAAATGAAGCTTCAAGTTGCATACCAAAAAGACCCTTTATTACATTTTGATTTATTTTTTCAATATTTCCATGGTTCTTAAAAATAAAGTTTGTAATTTCTGCAACTACCCCTTTTCTATCTTTTCCTACGACTGTTATTTCAATTAAAGTTTTTTTGCTATCGTGAATCTTATTTGGTAGTGGTAGTGGTAGCGGTGACTTCAATTCTGTTCTATCTATAATTCCTTTTTTTTATTTTTAATATGTTTGATGTTTTTTGTTGGCGATATAAATTTTTTTATTAAGATAACATACTTTCAATTATCCTTGTATATTCTCTAACTTTCGAATCTAACAATGTCTGTGAAATTGATTCTCCATACATTCTTATCAATGGTTCAGTTCCACTTGGTCTAATCATTATCCATGATTCATCGTCAATCCACATTTTAGCACCATCTAATTTCTCAATCTTTTTTGGGGATCCATGCTCAGAACACTTGATAACTATCTTTTTAGCTATCTCCATTGAAGGACAATTAAATTTGGTTTTGAATTGAGCGATTTTTTTAAGTGATGCGATGATATCAGAAAATGAATTAGTTGTTTTATCAGTAGATATAAAATTTGTAAGCATATCTAATACAAGTGCTGTGGTCATTGCACCATCTCTAACTTGGTTTAGTTTTCCATACATAAATCCTCCATTTTCTTCTAAACCAATAAGTGAATTTCTTTTAATCATCTCTCTAGAGACTTCAACACTTCCTACTTTTGTATATATTACATTTGAATTTCCTTCGTCAGCAACAAGTTGAACATTCAAAGTTGTATTAATAGGACATACAATCCCTGCCCCTCTATCTTTACCACTAATCAAATACTTTATAAGAGCAGCAGCAGTTTTGTCGCCAGGATGAATAATTCCTTTTTCATCACAGAATATACTTCTATCTCCATCTCCATCGTAAGCAACACCAAAATCAGCATTCAAATCTTTCACCATGTTTGATAATATATTTAAATTGTCTACAGTTGGTTCTGGCCCTCGACCTGGAAAATCTCCATCAATATTGCTATTTATTGTAAAAACCTGACAGCCTAATTTCTTTAACAAATAGGGAGCAACTAAAGATTGAACACCATTTCCTAAATCCATTACTACTTTAAATGATCTAGACTTTATTTTTTCAACATCTATTAGAGATAAGACTTTGTCAATGTAATCATTTATAATATTTTCATCTGAAATAGTCTTATTTGTTCCGTCTATTTTTGCAAATTTCCTACTATAAAAAATCTCTTCAACCTTTTTTTCTTCTTCTCTTGAAATCTCTACTCCATCATTAGCAGATGGTTTAATTCCATTGTAGTCGGGAGGATTGTGAGAAGCTGTAATCATTATTCCTCCTTTGCATTTTTTATATTTAACAGCAAATTGTAAACAAGGAGTCGGTAGTTGACCCGCCATGATTACATCTAAACCACCAGAATTTAATACAGCTGATACGATATTTGATAAGAGAGGACTCGAATTTCTACCATCATATCCTACAACAATAGGTCCATTCCTAAAATATGTTGCTAGTGCATAAGTCAAATCTATTACTAGAGGAAAAGTTAACTCTTTTCCATATATTCCTCTAACACCATTAGTCCCAAATAATCGTTTATTAGGTTCTTTTTCTTCCACTTTGAATATCAATAACCCTTAATTTAAGAATAGATAAATTTGGCTGTTATAAATTGTATTTCTAGTAAATGTGCGCGGGGGTTGCCAAGCCTGGCCAACGGCGCAGGTCTGTCCTTTAATCTATCTGTAGGTAAAGATCGATATAGAGGCAGTGCGATGCTTAGAAAGAAAGATAATAAAAAATAGAGATTGGTCAGCTATGGACTTGATTTTCCTATAACCCTGTTCCTCAGGGATTCGTGGGTTCAAATCCCACCTCCCGCATTACAAACAAAAGATAAAGATCTAAAATTTCGTTTCACCAAAAGAACAGAAGTAAAATCATTTATTTTATTTTATTTTATTTTATTTTATTTTATTTTATTTTATTTTATTTTATTTTATTTTATTTTATTTTATTTTATTTTATTTTATTTTATTTTATTTTATTTTATTTTATTTTATT
>DASSVK010000167.1:0-2830 GCA_035706205.1 Nitrososphaeraceae archaeon
ATATTGTAATTCGAATTAATAAATATTGGTTATATTTAGAAATTTGAGATATAGAATACATATCATTTAGAGAACCTTAGCCTACTTTCATTCTAAAGTAACAAAACGGTTATCTGGAATATTACATATATCTTCTGGACTTTAACTTCTTAATTTACAATCAATAGAGTATCAATTTGGCATAAATAATATATTTCTAATTATTAACATATGGGATATTCTGTAGTTTGATATTGCGTATGTCTAATAACAATAACAAAGGAATAGAGAATTCAGAAAGTGATAAATCCTAAATATATTTAATGACATTTAATCAAGATCATAAATGATAAATAAGTTAAAACAATTTATAAGTTAAGTCTTAAAGTCATAGTCCTCTAAGGATAAACATAACAATAGAGAAGGCTATGACGGCTTTGGTGTACTTAGTATGTTTGATAACATAAAGCGTGGTAATATTTAAAAATCACTGAACAGTGTTAATAATAGATTCATTATTGTTATTTGTTTTTAGTTGTACCTGACTTCATAGTTGTGCTAGCCGCGATTGATAAGATTCTTCATAATTTAAAACTTTAATTGGTCTTTTTATCTATTTAATTATATATTGAATTTTCTATTTAAATCATACATTGTGATTAACTTTTTCATCATTATGATTGAATAATTAATTTTCAATTCATGTTATGTTACTTATAGAATTAGTATAAATAATTAAGTGTAACTAATATTTGTCTTAATAAGAAAAAGAAATAAAAAATTATTATTCTTACATGTAATCATTAAAGATATATAACATCACCAATTTTTTTCCGAATAAATTATTCACATCTCAAATAGCTTCGACTTATTTCTGCTTTTGAAATTCCTTCAAAATAATGACCATAAAAGACAGAAGCGATAAAACCTGTATATTGGTTATTAATTGTTGTACTTGCTAACATAGGTTACAATTTCATTTACTGACATCGGTAACACTTTCTAGTATTCTGCTAGGAAGTGTATAAAAAATAGAATTACAAACAAAATTTAATCTCATACATGAGAAAGAAAGAATGGACAGGAGAGACTGTCACTAATATTTGTGCTAGATATCAAGTATCTAGAAAGTCGTACTACAAGTGGAAGGACAGGTATCTTGAAAATGGAATAAATGGTCTGCAGGACAAAAGTAGAAAACCATACAATATACAACCAAGAAAAGTAACAAAAGAGTTAGAGCAGGAAATACTGGATTTACGTATAACAAAAAGATTTGGATGTAATCGTATCAGATTCCGACTAAAAAGATTGAAGGAGATATCATTCAGTACTAAAACCATATACAAAATACTGAAAAGACATGGTCTGAACATTCTGGAATGTAAAATCAAAAACAGAAAATGGAAAAGGTTTGCAATGAAAAAACTAAATCAGATGGTACGGATGGATATATTGGGACCATTTTATCTTGAAAATTCTGCTCAAAAGAACTATTTTATCAGTTGTGAAGACGATTGTTCAAGAAAGGTAACAAGTGAATGGTCTGAAAGAAAAAAGAGTATAGATGTACTAGATTTACTGGAAGATTACATTGTAGAAAATGGTAAGCCTAACAAGGTAATGCATGATAACGGTAAACAGTTTACATCCAAAATATTCAGACGTTTTCTACAACGTAACAATATTAAAGATAAATCCATACCTGCAGGATATCCACAACTACAGGGTAAAATTGAAGCCTATAACAAGATTGTTAAAAATGAGTTTTTAGCAGTAGAAAATATTTTTGATGTAGAAGAAGGTAAGAAAATGTATTCTATGTTTGTCAAAGCATATAATGAAGAAAGAGAACATGGTGGTATCAATGGTTATACTCCATCTCAAATGTTCCTTTCTAAAGGAAGATTAAATAGTTGTAATAATAACAAAATAGTCAAGCAGATAAAAGAAAGTGTTACCCATGTTGGTAAGTGAATCTGTTACCTATCTGTGTAAGTACAACAACTAATAAGCAAATTTTTTTATCTTTAAAATAATTTCTATAATCTTTATGTATGTGATTATTTAATATTCTTCTTAATTGAAATCATTAAAATTATTATTCTACTTAATAAAATCTAAAAGATATAGATATTATACTATTGGTTCAATTATATTCATAGTAAGTTCAATATTGTGTATCTATTTATATTTCCAAAGTTTTAATTGTCTAACACAACTAGCACAACATTATAATTCACAATTAGATATTCCTTCTCAAAATAGTACGATTATCGACCAATCACTCATCAACCTGCAAAGTACTTGTTTTATCATTACAAATTCTTATGTCTTCTCACTTTTTGGAATTATTATTGGAATAATAATTATAGTAATAGGATTTCGGAAAAGGAAATCAAATTCTTCTCTATATTAAATAATTTTTTATTATTAGACAATAATATCCAATATTTATATTGATATAATTAACTAAAGTAGAAAATATTAGAGAGCAACAAAGAACAAGTTAATTGAGATTAAATGTACGGTTTACCGTATCTGATTCATTAAATTCTTTGAAAACAAATTTTAATTGTTTTATTATCATGGTAAGATTACTCATATTTTGAAATATTCTAGCAGGATCTGTTATTTTAAGATACATTCACCTCTTTCATTCAATTTGTTAATAAAATAATTCTCAAATGTTTTCTCGTTATATATAGATACAAAAAAATGTATCCAATTATGTACATGAAATAAAGTGCATTCCTCTTTTTGTTTCCTGCTTGGGGAGTAATATCAAAATTCCTCAGTTCTGTCTTTGAAGTATTGGTTGACTTGTTCCATCAAACTTTTCTCTATTGAA
>DASSVK010000168.1:0-15399 GCA_035706205.1 Nitrososphaeraceae archaeon
ATGAAAGTCTTATCCTTATATCATTAATATCTAATGTGTCTCCATCAACAATATTTGTAACTTTACCTTCTAATTCGATATTTTCCTGATTATTTTTTATATTTTCATTTAGGTTATTGTCATCATTATCATTATCATCATTATTTTTATCTACATTCCAACATAATAGGGTATGGCTTGTGCATTTGCACTTGTTGTCATAAACGGCGGGAATGATAGAGAAATTGTTCCAGTTATCAGTACAATTGCCAAAAAAAATGGATTAATTGTTGTTTTTCTTGATACTATTTTATTATTATTCGATATTTACATATGTTATAATTGATTATATCTGAAAACCGAATGATGAATAAAGATTATTTGAATATAATGTTGTAATACCAAATTATTTAGATATAACTAGAATAAGATAATTATGAATTTTCTTTTTAGTAAAAAATAACTAAAATTTTCTGTTTTTGTCTTCTTCTTCTGTGACTATTGATCTATCTGATGAAGGTGAGTCAGTAGTAAATATGTCCTCAGATCATATGATATAAGTATCTTCCAGATTACCCAAATTATGAGTAGAATGATGGTTTTGTTGGATGAACTTTGAGGCATTGTCTATCTTTTTGTCCTCCTTATCATCTATTATGTTCTTGATAGTTGTTATAATAGGAGTAACCATTCCTAACAATGTTAATTGCAGATACTACAGAGAAAATGATAAGATAAAATAAGAAGATGCATTGGCTCATCTATATCTGATCAGTTATTAGTTCTAAGTGAAAGGATACAACAATTAGAAAGAAGACAAATGATATAATATAATTTAATTAACTAATCTTTTCTTCTTTTAGTAGAACATTATTGTTGATTCTTTACTTAATTAATATCGCTAGAATAATAGATTAACTAATTAACGTTTTTCAAGAAATAAAAATAAAATAAAAAAAATTGTACAGTGTAAAATAATAAAAAGATTGAATCCACAAGAAACAAAGATTCAAAGGCAAAAGAGAACCAAAATCATAAAGATAATGATCAAAAAAAATATGATATAATTAATTATTTTTGAATTTTATTCTATTCTTTATATTTTATCTCTCAAAGTCAACTTCATCTTCTACCCAGTCCTCATTATCATTACTAATATGTTTCTCACAGTTGTCGTCTTCATAGTCATCTAACATGTCCTCCAAATGGTCATCAATGATATCATCAAAGGAAGATGGATCTACGTCATTGTTTGGATCATCACCAAAGTCATCCTCAAGATCTGTTATATC
Source organism: Nitrososphaeraceae archaeon (assembly GCA_035706205.1). Lineage (GTDB taxonomy): Archaea > Thermoproteota > Nitrososphaeria > Nitrososphaerales > Nitrososphaeraceae > TH1177. The sequence continues at coordinate 1,272 of DASSVK010000168.1, forward strand.
ATCGTCATCTATGTATGCATACAATCCATCCCAACTTATAAGAGCAACAGCAAGATCTTTGCAATTAACTTCCGCTTCGTCATCTGCATATACAGAATTAGACGGGTTTAGAACCAATAGACCTCCTGTCATTATTGTTAACATCAGTAATGATGTTACAATTGATTTCTCTTTCTGATATCTCATTATCAATCTATAATTCGAATTTAATATATTTAGGGTTAGAAAGGATCTTATATCATCTTATAATATTTTTATATTCAGAATGGAATTTATATTTTCTTGTAGTAGTATAAGATTCTGAATTAAGAACTGTAGGAAGAATAGAAAATAATTTTTAGGTAGAAAATGAAATATTTACAGAGATAGATAATATTATGAAGTTAAAAAATAATTATCCATCTTCTGCTACTAACCCAAACCAAACATTTTATACAGGTTATTGATTCCCTTATAACGACAACTGGGACAACGACAACGGTCAATCATAAAACTAATATTTGCTGGTTCTAATTCTGTTATTGGATAAATTGAAGAGGCACCCATCAGGTTCTTGTTATCCTTTTGATTTTGGTTATTATTATTATCAACCCCATCAATTCTATTCGATATTATGTTCTCTGCTTTGACTATTTCTTTTTTCAATGCGTTGATAATATCTTGCAACTGTTCTAGTAGAAATATTGAGTTCTCTTGCTATTTCTTCCTGACTTTTATTTTTTAGCAAGAGTTTAAATATATGTTGCAATTGTGCTTCATATTGTTGTTTATTGATCAATTTGTTTTATCACTTAAACTAGACACATTATGACACTTTTACATAAATAAATATTATAAAGATATATACAATTCCATAATTTTTTATTATTGGTATTTTTTATCTATAAATTAGTATATTAGATTTGATAGTCATTTAGACTTTTCTAGCCTGCTACTCTCCTTCTTTTCCTTTTTTATGTTCAATTAAAAAGTACAAATTCTTGTAATTATTGTTTAATGTGTGTAAACTCATAGGTAGTATTTGCTTTTTCTGTGCTGTAGCAAGTGCATTATTTGTAATAGATCTTATATTAAAATCAAGTTTTCTTAAGACATTACATTTTTGCAACCATTCATTAATTATCTGATAAGACTCTTCAAAAGATAACTTTTTTATAACATAAGATATGGTGCTAAAATAAGATTCACTATTATTTTTCTATAGTCTTCAAATTGATGTGCAAGAATCTTTTTGTCTTTTTTTCTTTTAAATTTTTTAGAAAATCAGGAGATTTCCAATTTTCTTGATTTTCATTTTCATAAAATTGTTGTTGTTGTATTTGAGTTTCATTTACATTTGTATCTAATAGTAATAGGTTAGAACCACAGTTATGATACCATTTAAAGAAATGTTTTATTGTATGAAAGGAATGATTCCATTTTGAAATCCATTTTTGATCTGGATCCTTGCTTTTTTTCTTTGTTTCCGAAAATGAAAGAATGGTATCGCAAGTTTTAATTGTAGATAAAAATGTGTCTTTACTTATATAATTAACATATGATAATATTAATTTTAAATTATTATTCTGGTGTCTTTCAGATGCACCATTAGAATCCATAAATTTTTGATATTCTTATTAAAAAGCGATTCTGAATATTTTCTATTTTATCTATTTTTTCTAGGGTCGTAGAAAGTTTTATAGGCGTATCATATTCCTACGACTTTTATATTCTCCTTTGCTTATCCAAGCATATTCTTGTTAAATCAATGGCATAAAAAATCTTATTTAATCCCAACTTATTAATGGGCCTAAAGGGGTTTGAACCCTCGACCTACCGGTTATGAGCCGGTCGCTCTACCAGGCTAAGCTATAGGCCCACTTTATTTTGAATATATTCAGTATAATGGATATAAAAATTTACGTCCAAATTTAATTCTAAATATTTCTTGTACTTAAACTATAGTATCTTTTACATAAGTGTCATATACTGAATCAAGAATTTGATTTTGTGCAGTGAGAGAATTAACTGATGCTCTTAAAATTAATTCAGTTGAATTCTTATCTATTATTTTATTGATTTCAGAATCAAGAATAATTTTTTTCCATAATTCTGCATGTTCAATATCTACAATTTCATGTATTTTGAAATATTTTATAGCATCGTTCTTGGAGATGTCATAGAATTTTTGTAAACCTTCAATTTTTGTTTTACTAATTTGAGGAAGTTCTTTTTCAAAAGAATACATAGTAGATGCGCCTTCGAGTAGAGATGACCGAGATAATTTTTTTAAATTTTCAATAGCCATATTAACTTCATTTTTTCCATCATATTCTACCAATTCTCTTTTTTCTATTCCTAAAGATAACGCAAATTTTATCCATGGTTTTATATGATCTGACTCTTCAATTTGAGTTTCTTTTATTGATTTTAAATAGTGATGCATAGAACCGTGATTTTCGAGATTAATATAAATATTATGAACAAATTCAGGAACAGTTTTGACTAATTGAAAATATTCTTTCGAATAACCACGTAAATGATTTAAAGTTAACTTCCCTTCTCTCCAAAGAGTATAGAATCGATGATTTAACAGGCTCCGTTTACTTATTTCATTATCAATTGTTTTTATTAATAATCTTAAATTATCATTGTCAATAGTACTACTGTCCATGTAAATTAAATGAGGTAAACGATAGAAAAACCTTTTGAATTTTGCTAATTATATTAGACTTTTAAATTAAGAAAAGATTTTATAGAAATTAAAATTAAAAAGTCAATGTGCTCCGGTGGTGTAGTAGCTATTATACTGGCTGCATAGTCCGGTCAAGCATTGTGGCCTTTCGAGTCGCAGATCCCGGGTTCAAATCCCGGCCGGAGCAATTGAGATAAGAAATATTCATAAACATTATTGAAAGTAACTAAAGACAAGTCTGTCGTAGCATTAATATTCTTATTATTTTTAACAAGAGTGCAGGTCAAGTCCTTGGATGGCGATACTACTACTAGCAAAAATACAAAACAAAAATCAAGTGGTTCATTAATGGAACAATTTGGTGATTATTTGTTAAAAATTAATAATACTCTGGAAAGGGAGTTGGATCTCTATTCATGGTCTGAATTTTATACGTCGCTTAAATATGCCTGCGATGGTGGAAAGCGAATTCGTCCTCTTATTTTAATATTATCTTCTGAAATTATCAAATCTAAAAAAAATGACGATAATATTTTTAATAATATTAATCTAGATTTTTCTAAAATAGAAGATAAAAGATATTTAGCAGCTTCTGCAGTCGAACTTTTACATACAGAATCAGTAATACATGACGATATTATTGATGAGGAAAATGTACGACGAGGAAAACCTTCATTTCATGTTAAATATGGGTATAATAATAGTATTCTAACAGCCGACTTCGTCCTAGGGATAATTTTGAATATCATTTCTAAATTAAATAATCCCCGGATATCTTCGGAAATGGCCAATGCTGCTATTCGAATGAGCGAAGGAGAAATAATGGAAATTAGATTGAATAAAGCTCATACAATTACTGAAGATGATTATATTAAAGTATTAAAAAATAAAACTGCTTCTCTTTTTGAAACTTCGACAAGAATTGGGGCAATTTTGGCTGAAGCAGATGAAGAGGATATAAGAGCTATGGGAAATTTTGGGCATCTAATGGGAATAGCTTATCAAATTCATGATGATCTTGATGATTGGAATAATGAAGATAGGTTATTTAATTTACTGATGAAACAAAATAACCATTCTCAAGTTTTAGTTAATAAAATGGAAGGTTTGTATAAAACTTACTCTATTAAAGCTAAAAATGAGCTTAATTTAGTATTAAATAATATTCAAAATAAATATACAAAGCGCTTAAAGCATCAATTAGAAGAACTTACTAATCTTAATATGATACCATTTTAACTTTACTTAATAATTATAAATGATTTCATATAATTTTTTAAATAGTAACTTAAGGAATTATTCTATATCACCTCTTTGAATTTAAAACACTGAAAAATCCAATAATAAAAATTGGATATTAAATAATATGTAATCGAAAATGGCAATAAAGATTTATGTACTATTACTTTTTTTCTATAATTGCAATTTTATTTAATACTCCATTTAGAAATGTTTTTTATATAATAATAATAAGTTATAATTGAATATGGTATCAGGAAGATATTTTAATAGAGGGGTAAAATCTTTAGATAATCCAGATCTTGGATATGTAGTAAGAGAAACTCCTGATAAGATAATAGTTTTTGGAGGAAAAGGAAATAGATATGATATTCCAATATCTGAAATCCAACAAGTAGGTGCAAATGTTCTTATTGGATTACCTTTTTCTGAAATCAAAAATAAATATAGTAAGAATAGAAATGATCCTCTCCCCACCAGTAGAAGAGATCCTTGGACTGATGAAAAAAAACAAGTCGATTTAGCATATTATGAAGGAAAATATCCGAAGTCTCTTTTTAACAAAGGAGTTAGAGCACGAAATGAAGATGACCTTGGCTTTGTAGTGAAAGAAACTAATGATAAAATAATAGTATTTGGATATTCTAACGATAGATATGATATTCCTAAATCAGAGATAATAGCAGTAGGAATGAATGTAATTATAGGAAAAGATTTTCCAGAATTATTAAAATATAAAGTAGATAGAAATGCACCATTACCTACTGGAGAACCAATAGAAACAGTTGTTGAGGAAGCTTATCCTGAGGATTCTGAAAACAATAAAGATAATCAAAAAGAATAGGTTTATCAACTTTTTTATTTTTATTTTTATTTTTATTTTTATTTTTGTTTTTTCTTTGAATCCATTGCAACCAATCCTCCGCTAAAAAGAAAAATCCCAAAAATTGTTAGAAATACAAACATATATTCAAAAGAATATACAGAAATTCCAAAAACTTGAGTTGCAGGATATCCCTGTGAAGTCAAATTGTTATTAGCTGTATCTTGTATTACTACAGATCCTGTAGCTATCATTCCAATCAAACCTATAGCAAGAATCACTCCTCCTATTATTATTACATTTCTTCTTTGTTTACCATAATGCAAAAAGAATAATGTCATACCAGTTAGGGTATTTTTGGAACTGTTCAATACATGTACAGTAGCATCATTTCTTATATTACTTTTAGTAAATTTTTTTAATGAATATTATCTTATTGATTTGAATTTAGAAATTATTACATTTTATTAGTAAAAAAGCAAAAAATTTTAGGATTGAGTCATAGCCATTAATATAATTTAAAACTTATTAGTTTAAATCACATATACAATATTATGCTTGTAAAGATTAACAAATATACTAAACATAATGTAAACGTTACTGAATTGGATATTGATGAATTTGGAACAATAATTCCTATAAGAGATTTGGAATTAAAAATATTGGAACATAATAACAATTTATATGATTTAATAACTCAATCTTCATATGCAGCAATATTCACACAAAAAGATCTCAATAGAAAAGATGTTAAAGATCATATTCATGATGAAAATTCAAATATTATTTTATTAGTAAATCCTATAACAATAGATGAGCTTAACAACGAAAAAAAAAGAGTAATTGAGTCTACGAATAAGGCCAAAAAAAATAATACATCAATATAAAATTCGAATATTAGAGAATATTTAATTAATATTTAAGCATTTTATGGTATATCAAGATAGATTTTATTATCTTTTTCAATTATATTATAAAGAGCCAAATTATCTGATTTTTTCCATTCTGAATCTTGAGTAGACCATTTTATAGGAATTTTTTCAAGTTTTCCTGTAGTCAAGCTATATTCAAAATCGTGTAAATAGCATATAATGCGATTATTACTAGGAGATAAATCACTTTTTGATAATGATGCTCCTCGATGAGGACAATAATTATTACAAGCAAATAATTTTCCATTAATTTTGCCAATCAAAACATCAATCACATTTGATTTTATTTTTAATTTAAAAACTTTCATATCATTATTTTGAATACTATTGATATCACAGATTTTGTAAAGCATGTCTTCAATTACTCTTGGGAGTATCTAATTTAATTTATTTTATTAAATTTAATTAGAACTCCATTACAATATAGAAGATTATAAAATTTTTAAGTTAATAATAGAATATATATGAAATAGTTTATGAGAAAGTAATTTCAAGCAAATTAAAAAGATTTTCAACTACATATATACGATATATTAATATTAGATTATTTGTTCATAATTTATCCAAAAGCTAATTAAATATCGTTATTTTGAAAAAAATGAAGTAAATTACATACCAACATTCGAAGAAGATATTACTAAATTATCTAGAAAACAAAATAAAATGTAGCAATTTTAAAAAAATAAAATATTATTTATTTAAACATTTTATTTCAACCAGCATTTTAAAAGTTAAAAATACTAAAGTTGAAATAACTAAGAAAAGATAGAAAGTATGAATAAATTGAAAATAGCTAGTTTTATACCAGCAACTGAATTGAGAATGTATTCCTCAGACCGATCATATGGTGGAGGATATGGAGGAGGAAGAAGAAGTATGGGATACGGTGATAGAAATCGACAGAGACGTTTTCGCCATTCACCAGTAAAAGTAGGTGAACAATACGATGTCACAATTGAAGCTATTAGTAATAGAGGAGATTCTGGAGTTGCAAAGATAGAAGGATTTGTCATATTTGTCCCAGGAACAAAGGTTGACGAAAAAGTAAAAATTAAAATAACTAAAGTTGGAAATGGTTATGCTACAGCTGAATTAGCTGGACAAACCAATGAAGAAATCTCCACAGAAAATACTGCATCAGACCAAGAGAATATACAAGAAGGAGAAGGTCAAGAAGAACAAGAAGAACAAAAATAAAAGTTATTTTTTAATTGCTAAAAAATAAAAACATATATTATATTCTTTAGAAATTTTTATTATCTCTTTTATTACTAGTAATATATCCGATGAAACCTATTTTATAATAAAATGAAGTATTAAGAATATGTTTTATCTATCTTATTAAATATACTATTTTATTTTATTCAAATATCAAAGTAAATGTAATAAATCTAACCGCAAATGTTATATATTAAAATTGTTAATAAATTACTATTCAAAAAAGTTTTTAGTTGCTATATTAAACATAAAATACTAAGATTTGTTTTTTCTTCACTTAAAATATATCTATAAAATAGGAGCAATTTATTATTATTCTTACTACATCCACGAACAAAGATTATAAAATATAATAAATTTAATTTAACTTTATTTAATTTAATATATTAAAATTATTTTCTATTATGAGTATAACATATTAGAGAAATATTATGTATAAAATATATTTAGATATTAAAATAGTATTGAAAGAATAATATAATAAAAAATCATCAAAATACTCATACATATAAAAAGTAATATAAATAATATCGAAGTTTATTCATTCTATTATTTATAATAAAATAAAAATATAATTAAAAACTTAATAAAAAAAGAATTATATTTTATTTATTTTGTAATATTTCCAAAGGATGGAACTAATTGATCAAGCTGTGGTGGTACCGAAATTGATGCAAATTCTAATAATGGAGCATGCCATATTCCAAAACCTACCATAAATATAATAGCAAATACTAAGACACCTAGAATTGCTTTAGGTTCTTTTACTCTAGACATATCTGCACTTTCATCAAGGTACATTTTTTTGATAATCCATAAATAATAACCTAAGGATAAGGCACTGTTTAATAAACCAGCTATAGCTAAGTAAGGACCCCAGGGTATTACTGTTCCACTATCAATTGCAGATTGAAAAATTACTAATTTACTCCAAAAGCCATTTAAGGGAGGAACGCCAGCTAGCGCCAATAAGGATATAGATAATGCAATTGCAGTAATTGGCATTCTTTTAGCCAATCCTGTATATTTTTCTAGACTATAACTCGCTAATGCTACTGCAACAGCAGCAATAGCTAAAAATGATGCAGATTTCATTACAGCGTGATTAAGAATATGGAATAAAGAACCATCCAAAGCAGAAGCTGCATAGGGTGCCAGTGCTAATCCAATTAGAATATAACCTGCTTGAGCCATACTTGAATAAGCCATAATTCTGGGTACACTTTTTTGTAGAAGAGCACCAAAATTACCAACTGTCATTGTAATGATTGCTAAAATAGCAAGGACTATACTCCATTCTAGCCCAAGAGCAAATATTCCGATTACTATTACTCTAATGGCAGCTGCGAATCCTGCTTTTTTTGTTCCTGCAGCCAGCAATGCTCCTATTGTTGTTGGAGCACCTTCATATGCGTCAGGAAGCCACATATGAAATGGGACCAATCCCATTTTAAAGCCAAAACCAGCAATAAACAATCCTATTGCAAGATAGGAAATAGGAATAATACCTCCAAGAGAAGTTTGGTTTTGAGGTAATACCGAAAGTTCAGCAAGGATTGTTATAGAATCTCCAATATTTGTCGTACCTGTTACTGCATAGACTAACCCTATTCCAACTACAAGTAATGCAGTTGATAGAGCTCCAAACATAAAATATTTTATTGCCGCTTCATTGGAAATAGGATCTTTCTTTGAAAATGCAGCTAAAGCGTAAGTTGGTATAGACATAAGTTCCCAAGCTATAAACAACATTACAAAATCAGTGGAATAAGCAATCAATATCATTCCGATTGTCGATAGTAAAATTAATGAATAATAAGAAGAGTAATTGGAGATTCCTTGCATATAGTTCCATGAACTAGCCGACACCATTATAGAAACGATTAAAAGAGAAATTGCAAAGAAGGAACCAAACATATCGTCAGTAATCACATCCTTACCAAAACTCATTGCAGGAAGAGGTTCACCTCCTAGTACTCTGAAAATTACGATAAGTATTGCGAGAACTAGAGTTGCAAAAGTTATAAGACTAAATAATTTATTTTTCCTTTTTCCTTTTTCCTTTTTCACAGCATCAATGATAGGAATTCCAAGCCCAACTGAACCTAGCAGTATAATTATTATAATTGGTGTAGAAGAAATATCAATCATTTTTTATCTACCTTTTTTCTTTTCCTCCTATAATAAGAACAGCATAATCAAAACAATAATTATGCCAGCCGCAAAAACAAAAAGATATGTTTGAGTTACTCCCGTCTGTGTATATTTTACCCATTTTGATAAATATGCCATAGAATATTGTAATGCAGGATTAATTCCTTGTGCAATAATATTTTCAAAGTATCTCCATATAATTTTAAATATTCTTATAGGAATTTTTACAAATCCCCAATAAATCAAACTATTAAGATACCATCTATTATATAAGAAAAGCCATATCTTTTTGACAAAAGGATATTGCGAAATAATATTTGGATCCTTTTTCCTTATAATATAGAATATAATCCCTAATCCAGATCCTATCCCAAAAGCCACAAATGATGAAACTAATGCAATAGGATTTATTGCTATTGATGTTTCTCCATTATTTTGTTCTGAGTCATTAGAAGAAATATGTAGACCGGCTTCTTCCCCTATACCAAAAGAGCTTGCAAGGTAAGAGGACATTATAGAATGAATTTCTGCCTCAAAGAGAAAGCCAACTAACCCAATAAGAATAGTAGCAATCGCCAAGATCGCAAAAGGAACCCACATTAATGGACTAACATGATATATTTTATGTTTTGGCACTATTTCCTTATCATGATTCTCATTTGAAACTTCAGATGTTGAGGATGAATGAGGTCCCAGAGAAGAATGTTGTTCAATGGCTAGTATATGTTTGCTTTTAGTACCAAAAAATACCATACCTACCATTCTAAATGTATAGAATGCAGTCATTATTGCAATTATAAATGCAAAGAAGAAAAGAGCTCCTCCTGATGTTGATCCTGATTCTAATAATGCAGCAAAAATTGCATCTTTACTCCAAAATCCAGAGGTTATTAAAGGTGCCCCTGCTAAGGATAAACTTGAAAGTAGCATAAAGATAAAGGTTTTTTTCATATTTTTAAGTAATCCTCCCATGTCTGTCATGAATCTTGTACCTACAGCATGCAATATGGAACCAGCTGCCATGAACAATGATGCTTTAAACATAGCATGACTCATTAGGTGAAAGAATCCTGCAGTATAGCCATCAACGAATTGAGTAGAAAGACCAGCTATACCCAATGCCATCATCATATATCCGATTTGAGAACCAGTAGAATATGCCAAAACCTTTTTAATTTCAGGATTAACAATTGCTTGAGTTGCAAGTAGGAAGGCAGTTATTGCACCTACCCAAGCAACCACCTCAAAGAAAGCTGCAGCATCAAAAGCAGCTAGGGCAAAGAATAATGGACCGATTCTTGCAACAAGGAAAACACCTGCTTTAACCATGGTAGCAGCATGGATCAATGCAGAAACAGCAGAAGGTCCAGTCATGGCCTCCAACAACCATTCATTCAATGGAAACTGGGCAGATTTGCCTATTGCGCCTCCAAAAAGTAAGACTGCGGCAGGTATCAATAGGTTTTGTTCCATCATAGAATGAGCCCAAGTTTGATCAGCTAAAAGTTCTTTAAATCCAAAAGTTCCCGAATGCATAAAGATTAAAAACATGCCTGTAAGCATCATAACATCTCCAGCTCGCGTCATCAAGAATGCCTTTATTCCGGCATGTGTTGGAGATGCCCACATTGCTATACCTTTAACAATATGACCTTCTTTTCCAACATAATCTTTTTTTCTATCGGCATACCAGAATCCAATTAATGCATATGATGCGAAACCAACACCTTCCCACCCAAAAAATACCATCAAGAGATTATCTGAAAGTACAATCAATTGCATTGAACCTATAAAAAATAACATAAAAAACCAATATCGAGTTAGATCTCTATCTCCATGCATATAACCAACAGAATATACAATAATTAAAAATGAAACCCAACCAACAAGATTTGCCATTATAATAGATAGAGGGTCTGCCAAAGTCCCAGCATTGATATTTAATGCAGAGATCCATGGAATCTGACTATGGGTTTCAATCCCAGCGATTGCCATGGGAATTAAAGTAGCAGCTAAAATTGCACTTATTAAGGCAAATCCGACAGCAGCAAAATTGGAAATTCTATAACTTTTTTTTGCTATTGCTGGTATTAATGCTGCACCAACAAATGGTAAAATCCAAACTAGCCAAACATTTATTGCAATTCCCTCAAATCCTATTGATTCTACCATTTCTCCCTTTTTCCTCCTTTTTAGTTGATCTCCAAATTATTGATATCATTTAAATTTAAATTGTAAATAACATTATAACGATAAGCATTATCCCCAACAAATCTTTCATTTTGCTCTTTTAAATCAATTGTAGATGACGATATTCCTTTAGTATTCATTTCATTAATTATTGGAAAAGAAGAAACATCTGGAGTATTCGAGAAAATTGCCATTGAATATCCAATTACTGGGTTAATCATAGGATCAGGATAAACACCTAGGAATAGTGTCAAAGCAGCAATGAAAGCCATTGGAACTATTGCATACCTATTGACGTCTCGTAGTTTATCATATTGAGATAAGATTTTACCAAAAAATATCTTTCTGTACATATTTAATAAATAAGCTGCAGTCAATATTGTTGAAAAAATCGCCAATGAAAACAGAACTACTCGAAATGAATCCATATTTTCAGTTCCGGTTTGTAAGGCTCCATTAAATAGAATCCATTCAGCCATAAATCCACTTGTTGGTGGTACACCTATCATTGTTAATATTGCAATCATTGAAATAGTAGCTGTATATGGCATTTTCCTTGCAATTCCTCCTAAATTAGACATACTTCTAGTCCCTGTTCTCATGATTATGCTACCAGCCATAAGGAATAGTATTGTTTCTCCAATAGCATGGGGAATCCACATTAACGTACCTCCAGTTATTCCTAAAATGCTTTGACTACCTAATCCAAAGATGATGTAACCCATATGACTTATACTAGAATATGCCAATAATTTTTTAATATCGTCTTGCATCAAAGCCATTGCACCGCCATAAACCATTGTGATTACTCCCCATAAGTTTATGTATATACTATAATCCGAATATGAGACAGAGAGAAGATCTATCCAAATTCTCAACAAGGCATATACTCCTATACCACTCATGGGTCCTGCAATTAATGCAGAAATTGGAGTAGGAGATTCTGCGTATGTATGGGGTATCCATATATGGAGAATGAATACACCTAATTTAACTGAAATTCCAATAACAACAGCAAATACAATAAGAGTCATCCATTGTGACGGAATATTGGATACATTTGCCTTAATTGTTTCAAAATCAAAACCTCCAGCAAATAACCCCATTGCAAGTAACCCCAACAACAATAGAACTGCTCCCACATGTGTCCAAAAAAAGAACATAAGAGAAACTCTTTTTCTAGTAGAATAACCATATAATGCTATTAAGAAGAATGCGGGAACAAGCATTAATTCAAAAAATACATAAAATTCAATAAGATTAGTTGCAAGAACTGTCCCTACCATTCCCATAGCAAATGTAAGAAAAAGAGCATAATACAGTCCCATTTGAGCATTAATATATTTATTCGAAGAAGGTTCAATACTGTAAAGAGTTTTAACTTGACCTTCTTTGTTGCTACTAGAAAAATTTTTTTTTGTTAATTTTTCTTCCTCATAATAGTACCCGTTACTCTTATCAGAGGTCGAACTACGGAGACTATCAAAATTACCTGCAATTTTTCTAACCATATAATCTCTAGAAAATATTGCTATTGCAGCTGATAAGGCATATATGGTTATAGCAAATTGAGAACTGAATCCATCAAGTTTTAATCCAAAATTACCAAATTGACTCCAAATATATGATTCTTCATAAAGAGGATTTTCTTTTGATATGGTAATTGCCGGTATAATCAATAAAATTGTAGAGATAACCAAAACACCAAATGAAAACCAAGTAACAATATTGACTCCTTTTCTTTTTCCTATAAAATAAGCTAATGGTGATAGAAGCAAAGGTAAAAACACAGACGCCATTAAAATTCCTGATTCAGCAGCCATCTAATTTTTTACTCCATTTACAAATAATACTATATTAATAACGTCCAAATGATTAACAATATCCATCTCATTAACCTCGTAAATGTTTGAATTCTGCTACGTCAATTTCTTTGTAAAGCCTATATGCAATTATTATTATTGCCAAACCTACAGCAACTTCTGCTGCAGCTATAGCAATTGCAAATAAGGCAAATACCTGTCCTTGTATATCACCCAAATATCTTGAAAATGCAATTAAATTGAGATTTGCAGCATTCGCAATTATTTCTATTGCAAAAATCATTCTTATTGCGCTATGCTTTACAATGAGTCCGTACACACCTATGCCAATGAGAATGATTGAAACAGTAACAAAATTAATTAATTCAGTCATTAATCATACTTGCTCCTCGGTCTTTTTATCCAGATAGGTAGAAGTCTCATATTGATGATCTGTAGATGACATTTGGGATCGAGGATCAATGTCTACCTTTCTTGCAAGTGATAAAGCTCCTATAATAGATGCAGCCAGCGTTAAACCAAGTAATATAAAGGGAAGTGAATAATAGGTTAACATCTCGTTACCAATTTTATGTACTATATTTTCCATTAATGGACTAAATTCAGCTTTTGATAATTCTGAACTGAAAAGAATAACTCCTATACCTACCATCATCAATAACGAAAATATTAAACCTGCTATCTGTCTTCCTCGATCTTCAGTAGCAGTAAATAGAGATTGAGTTCGAACTAACATTACAATAAAGATTACTAAAACAGCAACAGCTCCAACATAAACTGTAATTTGAAACATTGCAACAAATGGAGAATCAAGTAAAATAAAAAACCCTGCAATTCCAAGCATCGATACAGCTAAAGAAATTGCACCATAAATAATTTCACGGCTTTCGAGAGCAAATAAGGCCGATCCTACTGTTAAAACAGATAAACCTATAAATACTGCATCAACCATGTGAAGCACCTCGTTCATCAATCTTTATTTCTACTGTTCCATCATACTTTGGTTTTACTGCTAATTGTGCTGGTGTATATATCAAATGTTCTTTTGTAAATGACGATAATTCAAAATCATTAG
>DASSVK010000169.1:0-17120 GCA_035706205.1 Nitrososphaeraceae archaeon
GATAATGGTACTCATTATGTAACCAATCATAGGCTTACACTAGAATTACTCAATGAATTATCAGAACCAGAAGATGTAGTAGGCATTACTGGTTATTATACTGGTAATTTATCAGGTGTGGGTGCTACACATTCAAAAAGCTTCGTATTTAGTGTTAAAAAATCAAATGATGATTAGTTATGTTTTAAAGATTAGGATTTTAAAAAAATAAATATAAAATTATTTTTTAATTAATGATAATACCTTGTTGATTATTTCTTCATGGTTAGCATCTCTTTCAGTTGTTACTAAAAGAAGATGATCTTTTTCTAAAGGAATAGTGATGCGTTTTATTTTTTCATAAGCGGCCATTGCATATTGTCCTTTTCCAATTTTAGAGGCAAGAGAGTTACGTAAAGACCATCTTGCCAAAGCTTGGATATTAGATCTTTTAGTCTCCTCTGGAGACAATAAATTAGTTACTCCTTCCCTTTGACCACCATATTTGATCTCACCTGAATCATCACATACAGCTGCAAAACGGACTTTCTTATCTAGATCCATAATACTCTTACAAAGTAAATTATAGTCCATAATTTAGAATAATATGACTAATCTTATAAGTTTTATTTAATTTAATATTATAAAATAAAAAATTGTATAATCTATTCAAACAAATTGCTCTCTCACATACTTCGTAAAAATGAATAAAGTGCCAAATTTAAGATTTAATATCTAAAAAAGATAGCTGTTGAAAAAATTATTATTTTTTCTTGCATTTAAAGCCTTCTTCATCTACTGGAGAAGGAGAATCATCATTTTTACTAAATTTCCAACTATTAGCATACTTGACCGATTCTAATTCACAAGGAGATATTTTAGTTACGATTTCATCTACATTGGCCGACATTAATGTATTTTTAAAATTTGCATGTCCTAAACCAAGTGCATGTCCTATTTCATGTTTTGCAACATGTTCCAACGTTCGAGAATCTAAGGTAACACCATATGATTTTTTTGAGATTGAAACATCTACTTGATCAATAAGACCATAATGATCAAAATATGTTACAGTTTTTCCAACTTTTTTTCCTTTACCTTTTTTAAATTCAATTTCAATATCAGCCTCAGAATCCTCCTTCACATATTTGAATTCTACTCCTCCAAGTGATTTTTCCCAATCATTAATAGCTAGTTTTACAATTTTGGCTAAATCTGATCCTCCGTTCTTAATAGAAAAGGTCAATATCCCGTCATCTAAAGAATCCCCCCACGTACAACACAATTCAATATTTTTCTTTGATTTGGAATCTTCTTTTTTTGCAATTGCCAAATCTGAATCAAAAACTATCATTCCCACAACAAAAAAGGATAATAATATAGTTGCTATAAAGTAAAGTTTCAACTAAAATACACCATCCTGCTTAATAGATAATTAACTAACTGATGAATTATTTTAGACTTCTTTATTTCTTTAAGAAAATTTAAGCCCATGATGAAACTAGAATTTTGGAATTGTTGATTTCTATATAAAATTATCATTATACAATCTTTCATATGATTATATTTTACGTGGTCTATATATTGAGTTCACCTCTATATTCTATATTTTCATTCTAGATCTTCTTATCATAATAACAATAGTAAGATTAGTACTAGAAAATTTTTTATTTTTATTTAAAAAATTTTTTGATTAAGTTCTAATTATTTAAACTATTATATTAAAGAGAAATTCAATAAAATACAATTCTAATAAATAAGTTATTTATTAAGATCACTGTTGTAAGTTTAACAATCCTCTTTATGATCATTAAGCCGACTTAGTGATATGCCCGTAGATAACAATTTAAAAAAATTAAGAATCTTATCACCTTTATTATAATTCAATTAAATTGTTAAGAAAAATAAAAATATCATAAGAAATCCAAAATATAAGATTCTCGAGACAAATCTAGAGTTCCATATGGCTTTATCATATATCATTTTTTCTTCTTTTTTTCCTTTTCTTTATTAGAATAATTTACATTTGATTTACTTACAAAGTTAAAAGTATATGCCATATAAATAAATAAACCAGTAATAATAATAAGTAAAGCATAATAAGAAATATTTTCATTATTTAAATAAGTACCATAAGCCATTATAGCAATACCAATAAGCAAAATAATCACACCTATTTTTACAGGATTAGAAAAATTTTTCAATAATTTAGTTAATAGTTTCTACTATTTAATTTTTATATCTATATTCTATAGTATTTTCAAACCTATTTTAATATTTTTTCTTAAAATTATTTATTATTTTTAAAATAATTTCACTTTTTTGATTATACAATTCAATAAATTAATATCAAAGAAGTAAAGAAAATGAATTGAAGTCATTTTTTAAACTGAATATATTTATAATTTCTTATAATAATAACTACGACTATTGAATCAGAATAAAGAGTAATAAAGTATAATTTTATCAGAAATCAATATTATAAGATAAATGTGGTTTCTATTTACGGTTTAGATGTGATAGAAATATAATTAAAATTTTAGACTTGTTGATTGAATAACCATTGAATATCAATTAGATTTAGAGAAATTAATGTTTGTTAGACTATAAAACTATCTGCGTCATATTCATATATACTCTATTTAAAATTGGAGAATAATAAATTACTTTTTATTTCTATCACCATACATAAAAAGATATAGAATTAGCATATACAATTAAGAATAAAATAAAAGATAAAACAAAAAATTGAAAGGATAATGAATTTTATATCTTGTAATTATTTAGAAATTGATATACGATATTTTATTTTACTTAAGTGATTAATATATGTTTCAATAGATGATAATAAATCATTAGACTCACTTTTATTTTTCAATAATTCATTTTCAGATTCTTTAATATAAAGTTCAATGTCTTTGAATTCTTGATTATAATTAGCTTTTTTTCTTTTTAATTCATTTACTTTACTAATAATATTTATATTCTTATTATTATTTAACTTTTTAATTTCATCATTAAGTTTTTCTTCTCTTTCTTTGAAATTTGGTAATGAATTAATTATGTTATCTAAATGAGTTTCAATTTTATCGGAATCTTTTAATATAATTGTACCTTTAATAATTGCACTTTTAACTTCTTTTATTAAATCTAAATATGCATCTAAATCTTGTAATATTATCCATGGTTGTTCCAATATTATGTGAATTTTATGAACAATTGATTTATTTAATCCATAAGAATATTTATTAAATGCTCGACTTGTTTTACTAAAAATATTAAGTAACTCTTTATGGTGATTATTTTTTTCTATTTCGAGAGATTCTATTTTTTTCATTATATCATTTGCTTCTATAAAGTGTTTTGAATTTATTAAATCCTGTATTTCATCATCAACTTTTTTAATTTTTAATTTTAATTCATCTCTTTGAGATTGTTTCATTTTGTATTTTTCTTCTTCTAATTTAATAGATTCATTTTTTTGTATTAATGTATCAATATTATCTAAACAAATTTTTATAGGTTGTCTTTCTTTTTCAAAAACATCTAGTTCATACTTACATTGCATCGATAATGAGGAAATATTTTCAAATTCTGTTTTAAGTTTATCAGCATATTTGCTAATAAAAAAATTGAACACTTTTTTGTGAGACATACTAATTTCTGAAAATTTATTTACCATTGAATCTAGTCTTTCATAAAATTTGATAACATCATTAAGGGTTTTTGGTTTAGGAATACTTGAAGAAAGTTCCTTTTTTATTGAATTTACTACCATTTTTTTTGAATTTATTACTAATGGTTCAAAGCTACTTTCATGGACTTCAATCTTTGTAGTTTCTAAATCTGATATTATATATTTGATATTTTCTAGAGGCTTTTGAGTTAACATTTGTATTTTTTCGATTTTATCAGTTAGATATTTGATTTGACTATCTTCATTTTTTTTAACTATATTCTTTGCTTCATCTATAGAAATAGTTGTTTTCGGTTTGGTTTCTTCTGTTTTTATCTGATCGAATGTATTATGATATTTTATATCTTTTTTCACTTTCTCAGATTTCTTTTTCAAAAAATTGAAAAAAGGTGACAACAGTTAATATTATAATAACAAGAAAAAAAATCTTTGTATTTTCAAAATTATAATAAATTATTTAGGCAATTTTGATTATTATTCGAAGAGATACAATTTTTTAATAATAAATACTTTTATAGGGAGATCATATAGCAAGAATTTTTTGTGAATTCTGATCAAAAAGGGTTTTATAATAATAGTATTATATTTATTTATATCTCATTATCAGTATTCTCAGCTACTATCATAAGCTATTTTATTCCCGAGAAATTTGATTTATTTTATATATATTTATTAATATGGTTCGGTTGTTTTTCTATTTTTTTCATTATTTTTAAAGGTAAAATAATTAAATCTCTTTTTACCATACGAAATAGGATAAAGAAAAGTACAGGTTGGCCTACATCCATGAAAATAGTAAATGGCATTTGTTGGGCAGGTCCTTTTGGTTTAGGGGCATTAATCCCGTCTTTGCATGAATATATGATATTAGCAGGAATTGGTTTTGGAAATATATCTACTTTTATTATATTTTTGTTAAGTAATAAAAATAAAAATATAGATCAATTAATTGTAGGATTGATTTCTATAATTTCTATTGGAATAATTATCTTGCTATACGATGGAAAGGTAATTGATAAATCCTATGGTGAATTCTTGGCCAGAATCTTAATATCTATTGCTTATGGAATTGGTGGAATCTATTCAGCTCTTATTAAACAAGAATAACAATTTGACTTTTCTCTACTTACTAATGAGCATTTATTTACAATTTGTATCTTGATTTGTAGATGCATTTTTATCTCTCACATCTTAAATAGATACCTAGATCTAATAAGGTATTAACTGTTACTTTTCCATTCTCTTTGATTCTCGTTCTCTCAAATCTAGATCTACCAATTCCTAAAAATTCCTTCGATTTATTTAATATTAAAATGAGAGAATTTTCTTGAATATCTGGAGAGGCAAAAATAATAGAATCTCCAAAAATATCTTTACCATAAAGAATTAATTTTTCTGCATTACAATCTACAATAACATATAAGAAACTATTGCCATACTTTGCTACATTACTGAAAAAGGTTATTGAAGGTAAAAATTTTTTTTTCTGAAGTATACCTATTGGTAAACCTCCATAATAACTATGCGGAAAATATATAAAATTTTTCAAATTTAAAGGAATAACAAATAATTCTTTATTGTTGTTGTTTTGACTATCTTTTATTACAAATAT
The DNA here is from genome assembly GCA_035706205.1 of Nitrososphaeraceae archaeon. Classification (GTDB taxonomy): domain Archaea; phylum Thermoproteota; class Nitrososphaeria; order Nitrososphaerales; family Nitrososphaeraceae; genus TH1177. The sequence goes on from DASSVK010000169.1 coordinate 5,289, forward strand.
TTTATCCTTAATATAATTAAAAATCCCCCATCTGTTGAATTCTCTTCGTATTATAGTATTTTCTTCTCTTGTTGGCTCTCTAAATACATTCATTTTATGATATTATTTACTCTAAGCTTAGCAATAAAAAATCCACTAGTGTTATGTATATGAGGATAAAATCTTTTTGTAAATTTGATAGAATTATCCATTATTTTATTACCAAATTTAAGTAATGAATCTAAGCCAAAATCAATGGACTCAACAGTAATATCAAATTTTTCTAATAATGAATTTATTATAAATTCGTTTTCTTCCGGTGCTAAAGAACATGTGGAATAGACTAGTAAGCCTCCAGGCTTAATTACCCTTAGTGCTGATTCAATCAATTGCGATTGTCTAATAGTACAATATGTGATACTCTTTGTTGAATAAGTAATTTTTCTTAAAGGATCTTTTTGAATAATTCCATCACAAGAACATGGTGCATCAAGTAAAACTTTATCAAATTCATAATTATAATTCACTATTTCTTCTCCTTTTATGTTCCATATAATAGTATTTATAACTCCACATCTAGAAAGATTAAACATCATTTTTTTTAAGCGTTTTCTATCAGATTCAAGAGCAAGAATTATGCCTTTATTATTCATTTTTTGAGCCATGAAAGAGGTTTTTCCTCCTGGTGAAGCTGCCATATCCAAAACCATATCAGATTCTTTGACATCTAAAGATTCTACAGCAAAACATGAGCTAAGATCTTGAATATAATAATATCCTGATAAATATTCCATAGTAGCTCCAATAGGAAATTTTGATTCTGTAATAAGAAAAACTTCTGGTAATTGGGTTTCCTCTAGTCTAAAATCTTTTTCTAATAATTTTTGTTTTATAGAATCAATATCAATTTTTAATGTATTTATTCTGATATATTGATTAGGCTTCCTATTATTGATATAATCAAGAAATTTTTCAATGTCCGGAATAAAACTAAGATATCTAGCAATCATCCATTCTTTAAAATTGTATTTAACTGCTAATTCATGAGATTTTTCAGAATTAGGAAGAATAATACAAGACATGTTATTTTAATAAATCCTAGATAATCTTATTTCTAATATTAAATAATCTGACATTTCTAATTTTGTATAGTATTTTATAGAAATCTGATTATTTAAGGATTGACAAAAGAATTTTAAGGTTATGATCAATAAAATAAATTTTAAAAACAATGATCCTATATATAGAAAATGGTCTGAAAAGATTTTGGTCTAGAATCTTATAATGAAATGCTCATTGTAGTGATAAAATTAATCCTTTTAAACTAAAATAGGTATTCTCAGGTATACTTCATTTTAAATCCAGTTTGGAAGCTATGATCTGTATATATCTACAGGCTGCAAATAATCCTAAATTCTTTAGTGTTATCATTATAACCGCAAATATCTAGATTTTTGTAATAACATTAATTTCAAAGATAAAATTATAATATAAAAGACAATTGGTATATTTGACAAATAAGGTAATATTAAGATATATTCCCTCACCTTTTAACAATTAAATTTAAATAAGACAAATTGTTCTTTTATTTAGTAACTATAAATTATATTAAGTATGTATATATATTAATTTGTTTTTTTTATGACAAATCATTATATTTATTATTAAATAATCAATATTACCATTATTTTGATTAATTCTCTTGTTTTTAATATTAGTTTTATTAAATTTATATATATTATATAATCGTGTCTGTAATTATATTTAGAAATTATAAATATTTATTATATATAACTCATCAAAATTAGCATTTAATGTAAAGGATAGTTTTAAAATTTGTTACAGCTCTTAATAATCTTTTAATATTTATACAATTAATAAAGTAATAGATGAAGGAAGATTCAACTACAATGTTTAGAAAAATTTGCAAAAAAACAATTTCAGACTTTATTGAATCTGCCAATATAATAAATTCGCATGCGAATATCTCTAAGGTATTTGGGAATCTCATAAAAATGGATAATTACAATGTTTATTATAAAAATGGAAACAAAATTACAGCTATTAATTTAACAGACATTCTTTCAGCTAGAGATGTCAACACTCAAAAGTTAAATTCCATTACAAAAATTATTCCTACTATTGCAGAAGATAATAATATTGAAGAAGCCGCTAATATTATGAGTCATTACAGATTACGCTCTATTCCAGTAATTGAAGATGAAGAAATAATAGGTCAAATTAGTATAAAATCGATAGTTAAATCTATGAAAGATATTGATATTAAGATTCCATCTACAAAGATAATGACTGCAAATCCAATTAGAATACATCAAACTGATCCTATAACAACTGCTAAAAACCTAATGAATCGACATAGAATTGACCATATTCCTATTGTAGAAGATAATTTGAAAGGAATTGTTACTTCATTCGATATTGCAAAAATTATCCTTACTTCAGATAATATAGATAATATATCCTATAGTCTTCATAAGAATAGTAAACCACTTGGATTTCCTGCTACACGTATTGCTGAAAAGAATGTAACTACATCCAGTATAAACGATTCAGTTGCAAATGTTATTCAATTGATGAATTCTACAAATTCGACTTACTCTATTGTTACATTAGACGATGAAATTCAGGGAATTATAACAAATACAGATATAATCTCACTATTAGGACAAAAGATAGATGAAGATATACCCGCATATATAATTGGTCTGCCCGATGACCCATTTTCTTCAGAATTAGCCAAAACTAAATTTAATAAACTTATAAAATCCCTAAAAAAGTCTCTAAATGATTTAGAAGAAGCTAGATGCAGAATAAAACTAAGTCTCAGGGGGAAAACTAAAAGATATGAAGTGGATATACGTATTTTCACAACAACTAATAAATATAATTACATAAATGGTGGTTTAAATCTTGCCATAATTTTCGACCAAATAAGAGATAGATTAAAAAAGAGCATCAAAAATGACAAAAATAAACAAGAAGATATAATATTTAATTGCTATTAATTGTATATTTTAATTTTTAATTTTTTTATAAAATAAAGAGGATAAATTATATTATATTTATAGATGAAACCAAGAAAAAAGGTCGCAACGATAAATTTCCCATGGTATTAAAAATGAAAATGTTAAAATAAAAAAGGTAAAAATGGAATATCAAAAAATAGACAAATTTAATAGTTTCTTTTATCTATATAATGTATGGATCTTACTACAGATTCTATAATGTATTGTAGTACATGTAAAGAGTATGTAGTAATAGATGTTGACGAAAAAAACCCCAAAGATTACAAATGTGTTAAATGTCAATCAAGACTTGAACAGGTCTTAGATAATTAATTACTAAATTTCCAAATTTTTCTTTTAAATTATCAAATAATTAATAAAATACTATTTTATCCTATTTACTAAATATATTAAGTTGAATGTATGTTATTTGATAGATAAAAATCTATACTTTTTTGCCGTTAACCTCTTTATATTTAGAAATATTGATAAAATATCAAGATGAAACGATAGAAATAATAAATCAAATTTTAATCTTATTCAGATACTTATTTCTGGTTTAACAAATTAGAGAAAAAGAGAGTAAAAGGAACAATTAGAGAAAAAATAAAAGATTTAGAATAACAGATACAAATTCTAGAGAAAAGAATTAGCAGGTGGATAAAAATTAAGTCTTTCTATGAAAAATGCAAATATGGCTTTTGAACATGATATCTTTGAATATGAAAAATGAATTAGAAAAATATAGTTTTAGATAGACGACACAAATAAATTTACAAGATAAAGTTTAAGTACCTGAGAAAGAACTAAAATTTTAGTTGATAATTAGATTATATTATTGTAAAAATATTTTATGATGTCTTTTTTTTATATTTATTTAAATGAACTTTATAACCTATGAATATTAAATTTAATATAATAATTATTTCATAATTACTATGATTTTTAATTAGTAGTAATTTCTAAAGAACTTCCATATAATCTGCAAAGCTTTATACTTAAATATAACATATTTAATATATTACTATAATACTAATAATAAATAAAATATTCTTAATTGAATCAATATAAAATTTATTTGTAAAATAATATTAATTGGAATCTAAAGATATGATACTACGAACAAAATCATAGTTACACCCATTGTGAAAGACCAGACTATTTTATTCCAATCAAAAATTTTTTGTCCATCTAATACTCCAAATGGTAGTAAATTAAACATCGCTATCCATGCATTAAAATTTGCTCCAATGCTAAAATAAATTGAATATGGATAAAGATATGAAAATAATAGAAATACAAATCCCATTGCTAAATTAGTTATAGGACCAATGAGAGCAACTTTTCCTAACTTACTCTTTTCAGAAATACCAACAATGACAGCTCCTGGTGCAATAAATTTAAAAGGAATAAATGGAATTGCAGATATTGCAGTAATAATTAAACCGTAAATCTCTGCCCGAAATTCAGCCCAACTTCCATAAAAATTTGCTAAAAATTTATGGGCTAATTCATGAAATAGAAAGGCAAGTATAAATATAACTAAAAATTCAATTGATATATAACGATAATTATTCAGTGACATTCCAACTAGTGACACTAAAAATGTTGCAAGAAGTAGATGTTGTATTTCTGTTCGAGAGAAACGTATATTGATAGTTTTAGTAATACTATTGATTAAATTATTTTTCGGCAGATTATGATAAGATATTGCTCTTCTTCTTTTTTCTAAATATTCATTAATATCAGGACATATATGATTAGTCGGAAGGCGATGCTCACCACAATAAAATTGTTTACAATAATTACATTTAAAAACAAAATCTTCAACTTCACATAAATAACATTTCATATATAAAAAGGATATACAATTAATGATTTAAACTTAATATAATAATAGCAAAAGATTCGATAAAATTGATGATGTTAAATATAGCCAGAATTGAAATAAAAAATAATATTTATATGTTAAAAAAATAGTAAATATGGAAACTACAAATATCAAAAAATTTGAAGACAGAACCGAGAGTGCTATTAGACTATTAGCTTTTTTAGAAGCGAAAAAGGGTAAGGAGTCAGAATTAGAAAGAATATTGCTTGATCTAATTCCTCCTACACTTAAAGAATCTGGAAATATTGCTTATGTTCTTCATAAATCATTAGAAAATCCTCTAATTTTTATGTTTGACGAGCTATGGGAAAATGAAAAAGCAATTGATGAACATTTCAAGCAGCCTCATATGATTAATATAAAAGAGAGACTAGACCCACTATTGGAAAAACCTTTCGAGATAAAGAGATATCATGAAATAAATTTTTGAGTTAATAACAAAAAATTCAGATTGAAAAAAAAACATGTTGTTATTAACTTTAATTTAGAATATCATATTCGGTTTTTATTGTTAAATAATAAGCTTAAACAATCATATATACAATAGAAAATTAAATTATTATTGTATTAGTAAATGATTATGATACTAAAAATGTATAATAATATTAATAATTAGTGTGAATAATACTATTCTAACTCAGCTAGTATATCTATTAATTTTCCAGTTTGTAAGGAAATATAGAGATAATAATGACTTTATCCTCTTTATAAATTAGAAGACTTTCTTTTCTAATGACAAAGTAATTTTTTTAAACGAAAAAAAATAACTATTTTAACATTGTAAATATAATTTCTTTACAAATAAAATCTAATCATACTCAATTACAGACTTCAAAAATCCAAACCTTTTATACTCATCAACCAAGATTTTAGATAAATGTTTAGTTATATCGCGTATACCTAGGATGCTTACAATTTCTTGATTGTCTTCTAAAACCGGAAGCCTTTTGATTTTATTATTAGTCATTTTCTGTGCTGCTGTTTCAATGGAATCATAAGACATTATTGTAATTACTGGCGAAGACATTATTTTCCTAAAATTAATGTCATTAGGCAAAATATTTTTTATACAAACTTTTTTTATAATATCTCGTTCGGTTATTATTCCAACTGGAAAGTTTTGAGGATTTATTACAAGAACAGAACCTATTGTATTTTTTACCATTAATTTAGATATATCTAATGCAGTTACTTCAGAATTTGATTGAATGCTAATAACTTTTTTCTTTGGCATTATTTCGCTAACTGCACTCATAACGTTATTCATGCATAGTTACTTTTTTACTTTACTTGTATTGTGTTATTATAATTATTTTATTTTTAAAAATTAATCTGAAATTATAGAGAAGAAATTAACTAAAAAAATATGAGATTCACTCGAAATTGCATCTTTTACTGGTTCTTAGATAATTTACCTCTCTTTTTTGTGAATCAAGATCTATTTTAAATATTGCATATTTAATATAAATAATCATTAGTATGATGCTAATCATTACATATAATTTAGTCAGAAATGTAAGGCTTTTTGATATATCGTTTTATCTCATAAAATTGAGATATAACAATAATTATTAAATTACTTTAATTTTTTACTATTATATTTAATTTTTATTATTATAAAAGACTTTAGGAGGTCTGGTTAACCATCCATAAACTTTGCATTACTTTTCCAATTTGTTCTAATTGATAAATTTGTAGATCGGCACTTCCTGGATTAGTTACCAGTGTACTTCCTCTTGGAAGATTTTCTAATGCTTTAATAGAAAGGCTTTTCATTTCCTTTTGAAGAGAGTCTATTATTGTTTCGGTTTCATTAGTTAAAGTCTGATTATTAATAAACAAAGCTTTGAAATTATCTGGTATAGTCGATAACTTTATACTATTCCCTTCTTGAGCTATAACATTAATATATGAACTCAAAAATGCTATTGAAATTGAAGTTAATAGTATACCAATGACTAGTTGTTTGCCCCGGGATTTGAACATATACCATAGAAGTATTTTATACTATATATATAGATAAATAAATTATCGAATTTTTATAAGTATTTCAGACTCTTATAGTAATAGTTATTTGAAATTTAAAAAAATTAAAAAATTTACGATTTTTTAAAATGAATTAAACTTTTTTAATATTTTACTAAATAAAATTAATCGCAAATTTAATTACAATCAGAATCAACTTTTTTAATATTTTTGTTGAATTTTATCTTTAGAAAATATAACATACTTATATTAAATGTTGAACAATATTCAATATGAGAATAAATACCTTAGTTATGTTTTTGTTAATATGCAATTTAGCACCTGTATTTATTGGAAAAGAAATTTTCTCTCAACCAGGAATTACAGAGAATTGGCAATTAAGTTCAGTTCTTTTAGAAAAAGAATCAGACAAAGGTAATTATTTAATCCAATTGAAATCTTCATATTCTCATGATGTCCATAATTTTCCTATTGAAATTGTATTTTTAAATTCTACAAAACCGACTCATACTGCTCCAACAGTTCCTTATTTAGAATCAAATAATACTGGAGACGTTATAACTGGAAGTGGTCTTTCTGTACCTTCTATTTTAGAAAGGGTTGTTCCAATACAAAATTATGATATCGCTATCTATGATGGAAATGGAAAGGAGTTATGGAAAAAAACTTCTCAAGTTGCAACTGAAGGAAGGGGAACTCAGAATGTTGAATTTGTTGATTTTACGGGTGGCGAATTAACTGTTGTCATAGATAAAATATTAGCAAGCAAGAGTTATACTAATAGACTTGATACTGATCTACCGTCACGGGTCGAGGGTACCAATAATACTGATCAATCGTCATCACAATATGATTCTGTTACCTTTACTACTACGCTATCTAAAACTTAATCTATAACTAATTTGTTAAAAATGTTAACATGAATTAGATCTATAAGATATTAATTATTTATACACATAATTACTTAATCAATCATCGTAATATTTAACTAAGAGTGATTTAAGATACTATTATTTTTTTATTAAAATATATTGTTTATGAGAAAGTAATTTATAGATCGTGGAGTTAAATTAGAAAAAGATTTTTTATTCCTTCAACTATATACTCCACAGCAATTGCAGCTATTATAACGGCAAATACTCTTGATACTATCATAGATCCCCTATTACCAAGGACCTTGTAAATTGGATTAACCAAACGTAAAATAACATATGTAATTGCTATTACTATTATTATTGAAAGGACAGTAATTAAAAATCCAGAAGTTTGATACAATATTATTACAGCAGTAATTGCTCCTGGACCTGCCAATAATGGAAAAGCAATAGGAACAACTCCTGCTTCGCCTTTAACATTACTTGCAAATCTCCATTCACCGTATGTTAATAATTCTATTGCAATTATAAATAATAGTATACCTCCAGCAATCATAAAGCTAAATATAGTTATTCCAAATAGTTGTAAAATTTGTGATCCTGCTACACCAAATATAACTAATAATATTCCTGCAGTGAGTATAGCAGTTTTGGATACAGTTTTGTGCTCTTCTTTTTCTAACTTTTTTGTTAATGCAATGAATAATGGTATATTCCCAATTGGATCAATTACTACGAATAATGCAATAACAGCAGTAATTATATCACTTTGGAAAGTATCAGGTATTTTTAATAGATCTTGAAAGATTTGGAGAAAATATACTGTATAATCGTTAATCAATTCTAATTATAGAAGTACTTATTTCTTTAAGATAATAAGATAACGCATATAGAAATTTCTATTATATTTTTTAGTTTTTAGACTATAAATTCTTAATTGCTCTAATATACATAAATAAAATTTTTTTCTTTATCCTTGATTTAATATAAAATAATTTCAAATATGTTTCAATAACAATTTATCCATAATAATGAAATTAATCATAGTCAACAAAGTCCTTAAACGTCTAAATAAAAGATGTATAATAAAATTAAATATTATTAAACTCAATTGACCATCCATTGTTATAACTTTTTTATCGATATTATATTATAAATCTTATTTGAGACTCATCATAGTAACTTAATATAATTTTCATCATATTATTTTAGCAAAAAAAAAGATTTATTGATATCTCAAGTGAGCCCAATTTCTATTTATACCTGTTTGTAAAAGAATAATTTATAATTTATAATTATAATTTATAACATAGTATTAATATATTAACAAAGAAGAATTGTTTCATAAACGTAATATCTAGTATACTGAGTTAATAAATATAAAAGCTTGTTATATAAACTAAGTCAATAATTTGTTATTATTAAAGATAACAATATATTTGCAAAATTTATTAAAAGAATCAAATACTTCGATTTAAAGTTAGTGAAATATTGTTTATTTCGATTACAAACAATCAACATGAAAAGCTTATAATCTTTATATCTATTAAAAAGAAGTATATTATATCAAATTATGAAATATGGGGAAGGACCAGAAAATACCAATTATATTAAATGTTTGTATTGTAATGAAAAAGATGAAAATAAATTATTAAAAAATATTTTTAAAAATAGAATTATTTGTAAAAATTGCTATGATATCATTATAGACATGACAAAACCTTATAGAAATAAATAATAATAACAAATAATTTAGTGAAATTATTATATTTTGATATTATCGTCAAACTAGTTTATAATTGTGATCTAATATGGTCAAAATTCATTCTTATTATAAGTAGTCCACTAGTCATAATTTTATTTTATCTTTTATATTTCTTATACTGATATAATTTATTAAGAATATACTGATTTTAGTTACAATTTTGGTATTTGGAAAAAGTATTTTTTTATATTATTAGTCATTAAATTTAAATAAAGACTATTAATAATATATGGTAATATATGGTTGATCTAACATTTCTCTTTATTAGACTGCTTTAATAAATATAGAAATCTTCTTTATACGATAACCAAAATTCAATATTATAATTATATCGAGTTTAAATTGTTCCATAGTTAGTTCTTGGTATTTCTTTTGTATATTTGAAATCTTGTAACTTTTGGTAAAATTTACAAAACAAGATATTTAGATGAATATTATTGGAATTTTTATTAAAAATTATATTATTTTAAAACCTTGGATGGGAATAGTATCCCTGTTATAACTTGTAATTTTTTTTAAAATTCATTGAAATCGACAAGAATTAACATACAACAAACATAGGAGATGTTTGTAAATAACTATAAATTTAAATAAAACTCTCTCAAAGATTTTATATGAAATTTATTCATTTTTTACTGATTTATGTACTTTCTATTATTTTAACAATATCAATTATTACACTTTTAGCCTTAGAACAATCTAATTTTGCTAATTTGAAAACTTATTCTTATTCTCAAGGAAAATTTCTTGAGCATTCTTTTGATTTGAACATAGATCCCAAAGAGAATAAATATAATTTGAATAATAATGAAAAATTATTATCTACCACTACCAGGTAATCCTAATCCTTTCAATGGAGAACGGTAGTTACTCTCTTTTTTTATTCCTTCAGCAGTTGTAACTTTTACAATACTTGTATTAGTGTCCGGTTTAGGATAGAAGAAAAATGATTGTCCTGGTTCCAATAAATCCATATTTTGAATATCATCCTTTCCCAAGTTCACCTTTAGTCCTGTAAGAGGGCTTGTTCCTGTATTGGTTACTTTGACTCTGTAAAATGTACCGGAAATATCGGTTTTATCTTTAATAGCATCAATTTCTAATGAATATGGCTTTTTATCTTGTTCCTTTAAAATAAAAAATAAAACTGCTAGTATAACTATTGAGAAACCTATAATTAAATAGTAAATTGTTTTCAATTACTTTATATATTCAAAGTATTGATAAAAAGTATTTGATGTATTATTAGTGTAATTAACCATTTGTATCATTATTAGGAGAATAAAGAAGAAAATTAGCAAAATGATAACTGAAATTAATATTACTAGTTTCTAATGCTACTTAATTATTTTTAACATTTTATATGATAGATTTTCAATGATAATATTAATTAAATTGGTCTGAATATAATATATATATATTATGAAAATTTTAGCTAGTAGATCTGATAGAGAAAACTTTATTTTTCTTGTTGGCATGATAGTAATTATTATTGGTATACTCGCTTTACTACTTGTTTATGTTTTCTTTCCAATCCTACCCTCTGACATCAATCTAGGGCAAATAACTCTACCTGAAATCTTGATATGGAAAATATATCTAATTGTACATTAATTCAATAAAATTATCAATTCTAAGAATTACTCCAATCTAATAAAACCATTTGAAATTTTTTCTCTAGTGAGTCAGATGATATTTTATAATACTTTGTTAGTTCCATTTTGTTAACTCTACGGTCTTTTCTTCAAGAGCTAGTAGGTCTGCAAATGGTTGTTTTAGATAAACATTTCATTCTTATTATAGGGTATAAACAGTCATAAATTATAAGATTAATTACAATTAACAAAATATCTAATATGAATAAAATAATTATATAACTCTCTTCTTCAATACATAATAAAAGAGAAAGAGAAAGAAGATAGTTAATCATATTTTTTGAAAATGCAATTTAATTTTTTTAGGTATACTAAACAATATATGTAAATTAGAAAATTCACTTTGCATTATTCATAATAAATATTGCTACTAGAATATTTTTTAGAAAGCCATAGCCCTCCTTCTTTTCTATTTGTAAAGGTCTATAACCATAGAAGATATGGAAGACTATGACTAAGTTCGGATTTGAACTTATCTTTGGTGTGGATAAGCGTAATAATCTTTTAATTATAAAATATTTAAAAATCAGTGAACTATGTTAATTGCAAATAATATTAGCATATTGATAAAAATAAAATCATTATCATCATAAATATATTGTAATACTTTTTAATGATCTTATTTTCAATTATAATTTTTCTCTACTTTCAATGC
>DASSVK010000170.1:0-2802 GCA_035706205.1 Nitrososphaeraceae archaeon
GAGAAGTTGGTATTGTTTATTGTGATGGAATAAATCTTAATGCAGCATTGATGGAAAATAATTTGGCAAGGATATATACAGAATATTGTGATATTTCTGAATTTAAAAATGAAAAATGGAGCAAACCATATTGTTAGCCTATATCAATCATATTTCCATTAGCAATAATGTCTGCAATAAGAAAAATAAAAGATTAGGAGAAACTTTTAATTAATTAATGCGCTTTGTGATTATGCTCATTTAGTTCTTCTACTGAACTAAAAGATTCTCCACATTGACAATTGTATTTCTTTTCATTAGTATCTTGTGATGACATTTTTTAGTTATCGGATCAATAATATGAAACAAATTATTTATAGATAGCAGCATTTAGTTAACTCATGTCTTAAGGCTGTACCTACGCATATAAGCAAAATCGGATATTATTCTATAGATGTTGTTATTCTTCAAATATCTCTTCAACTTTTACTTTTAATGGATTCTTCATATTTTTTACAATTTCATGATATTCTTTAGGAATAATGATTATCCATTTATCACCAAGTTTACTATGTTTAGCAACAAAACTATCTTTCTTAGCCATTATAGTATACTGTTGTTTACTTATAGATTATTTTATAATAATTATCATATATAATTATATACATTAGTATCCCTCAAATTATAGTATTATGTATATAATAATAATATGAATATTAATTAATAAAATGTAAAAGTTGTTCTATCAATTTGATCCTTAAAGAAAATAATTCAAAAAAAAGAAAATACGGAATGTGTTGCTTTGGAGATTCCTTTTGCATAAGGTCAAAAAAAGAATATGAAAGAAATTTGATATTTGCTATGATTGAATCACAATCACAATAACCATAATAAACAAAGAAATATCAGAGAATAAAAAAAATCTGCTTTTACGTTGGAATTTTCTCTCTCCCTCTCTCAAAAGAGATTCTAGATTTTAATAATATGTTTTTGGATAGATTTGATGATTATATTATTAATGCAAGTTTAGAAGAAAATGTAGAAAAAGGTATCACTACTTTACAAAATCATATTGGAACTAATAACTGTCCAGCAGTAAATAAAATACTTCAATTACAAATTGATACTTTACAATGGGTCCTACGAGAGAAACAACATAGAGATTTTAAATCATTGAAACTTGTGTTAAATGTTAAAATTGATAGGCTTGAATATGAACTCAAAAAAATAACAAGAATGGATATTGAAGAAACTAATAATATTATCTATCAACTAGAAGTGCTGAAATGCTGTCGAATTGTAATAAATAAAGATTTTTACAGTTAACAAATAATTATTTAGTAATCAACTGTATTCTATATTGTTCAAAAATCAAAGACATGAGTAAAGATTCTGTAGCATGATTTTCTCCTTTAGCATTTATTGCAGATGAATATTTGTATGATGATTGTAACATTTCATTAAATAATTCACGATTTTGTTTTCTTAAAACAGAAGAAAAGTTATTCCATTTTTCTATTTCTCTTTTTAAGGTTATTATATTATTATTACTATTCTCGATATCCTTATTATTTTCATCATCAAAATCAGAAGATGAAAAAGACTTATCAAATTTTTTTTCTTTTAAAACCTTGTAATAGTGTAAAACTATTGACATCATTATGGGATATATCCTAATAGGATTTGCAGCATACGAACAAGCAGAATTGTAGAATCTTGATATTGAAAACATATCATCAAATGCTTTTTTGTCACCTTTTTCATCTAAATATTTTCTAAATAATTTCCATTCTTTTTCTTCTAAAACTGCGGCAATCCTGAATGATGGTATTGTACGTCCCATGCGATTTGCAAAAGAGTAATAAAATATAACAATGAGAACACGTTGGTTAGAGGGAGAGTATTAAAGAATAATGTTATAGAAGAATCTGAATAGTCTTTATTTATTCAATCATTATCAAGCAGGTGCTAATTTTTTAATTTTTCCTCTTACTTTTCCCTTCGGCTTATCATCTGTCCTTAAATCTACATAGGCTTCTCCTTTCTCTATTTTTTTAACTAGTTCCTTGGTATTCTTACCTTGTAGTGGTCCTTTTAGATCTTTTTGACCTAATTTTTCCTTCAGTTAGATTACCTATAACTTCTCCTGATGGGGTTTCAGATTTATATAATTCTGCAACTACATCTCCTTTTTCATTAGGTTTTCCTGTATGAATATCAACTTCTTTTATTTTATCTGCATCCATAACCTTTATAGAGTATTTTAGATCATCTATTTTCATCATCTTTATTATTATTAGTAGTAGATTGAAATGTTGCTAAAGCAGTATCTAATGTATCTACCTCTGGTACTTCCTCTTTTCAAGTAAGTATTGCAGCAAAATCTACTATATTTTCTTTCTTCTTATTTTCCTCCTTCTCCTGACTTTTATTATTGTTGGTAGGAAAATTCAATATAATTACAAATTAGATATATTTCTTTTAATACTTAAATCATTTTCTTATATACGATTAATAAGAAAAATAGGCTATTATGTAAATTAATGTGAGTTGCGATTAGTTTGGCATTCTAGTAGCTATTTAATTTCCTAACTTTTTGATCATCTAAAGGTTTTGGCTGTCGTTTCTAATAACATTTAATTTTTTATTTGATTAAAAATCTTTTCTGAAAGAATGGTTAAAGTCTTTATTCCTTCAGATGATAAAAAAATCAAAGAATGAATCCAAAAGAAGTAGAAAAATGTTGTAAGTGCAGAAATTGGATTGGCTTCCTTGAAAATGCTGTTTGTGTCGAAACAGGTCGTATGGGTCAAGAGTGGCAAA
>DASSVK010000171.1:0-2657 GCA_035706205.1 Nitrososphaeraceae archaeon
CATTATATGATATTTTTAAGGAATATGATCATTCAAAGATAGATAAAGATATAATAGATTATATTGAAAAGGAACATAAATTATTAGTAGAGAAATTTGGCGCTAAAATCTTAAAAATCAAAAGAATTAGTAGAGAAAATAGTGAAACACCTCATTCATTACAAAATGCTGACTTTTCAGTCGATACAATTAAAAATCTTATTGTCCAAGGAGAGAATAAAGCTCTAGATAGTTTAAAGTAAGAGTCTTACAAATTAAAATTATAAATGCTAAACTGCCGGTACGGTATAAAAGTATTGAATCAGATAATTAATAAAAAATCACTATATTCATGTTATTATTTATCAGAATAAATACCTAATAGTCGATCTAAGAATATTGAATTAATCAGACACGATATAGAGAATCTATATATTCAATTCAACAATTATTATTAATAATAATATGCTTATTCTCATATTTATGCTACAAGTAAAGATTGGCAGAAATCTAGTTAATTTTGGCCTTATAGTAGTAGATATGCAAAATGGTTTTGTTAGTAATGGAGGCTCGTATGATCGATTAGGAATGAACATAGAAAATTATCAAAAAGTAATTCCTAAAATTAAGGAATTAATTGATTTTTGCAGAAAAGAAAATATTCCAATTTTTTATACAGAAGCAATACGTGAACCAAGTGGAATTGATTTATTGCTTCATGTTCATAAAATTCTTCCTAGAACAAGAGAAGAGAGACTACAAAATAAGAATATTCCAATTTGTGTCCGAGGAACATGGGATGCACAAACAATTGATGAAATTAAACCATCAAAAGAAGAAGATCATATAATATTAAAAAGACGAGATTCTGCATTTCAAGATACAGAATTAAGGATGTGGCTAAATACTTTGAAAATTAATACACTCATATTTTGTGGAATAGACACTTCTATTTGTGTAGAGACTTCTTTAAGAGATGGATTTAATATTGGCTATGATGTTATATTGATTTCAGATGCTACTGCTTCTGGAATAAACAAACATTATGATACAACAATAGAAAGAGTCAGAGATTATTATGGGATTGTTACGGATCTAAATGATTTACAAAAGTTGATAAAGAAATTAGAACAGATTAATAATGGTAAAATCAAATATGATATTAAGTCTGATGAAAGCATATCTCAATTTCTTGAAAAACACAAATTAATAGATTTAAGAAAAGGAGTGTAAAGAAATACAATTCTTAGAATTATAATTAAAAATAAAATTTAATTACTAATAGATATTAAGTAACTTAGAAATAAAAAGATATATTTTGTAATATTTAGGAAGATTAGAGACTTATATTAGATGTTATTTTCTTTTATTTAATGAGTGAAAATACAACAACAACAATCAATATCTTAATAATATTTTATACACGTTATGGAAATACAGCACGTATGGCAGATGAAATATCCGAAGGTCTTAAAGAAATTCCAAACACAAACGTAGAAATCAAACGTATTGCAGATGACGTTCCAATGGATGTAATATCAAAAAATCCAGAATGGACCAAAATAGTTAAAGAACTAGATGAAAAGTATCCTTCAAATTCTATAGATGATCTAGTAAATGAGCTTCCACAATATGATGCCATACTTTTTGGTTCACCTACTAGATTTGGAAATATGGCCGCACAAATGAAGACTTTATGGGATAGAACAAGTCGTCTATGGTTGAATGGTTCCTTAATTGGAAAAGTAGGCGGAGTATTTACTAGTGCTTCATCCGTACATGGAGGACAAGAATCAACTGCAATATCAATGATGTTTCCTATGCTCCATCATGGCATGATAATAGTAGGGGTTCCATATTCTATACCTGAACTGACAGAGACTGGGAGTCCTTATAGCCCTAGTAGAATAGTAGGACCAAAAGCAGATAGACCTTTTGAAGACAAAGATATAAAAGTTGCAAGAGGATTTGGAAAAAGGATTGCAGAGATTACATCTAAATTAGCAAGAAAAGATGATAAAGACAAAGTTGGGATAAAAGTCTCTTAATTATATGACTATATAACAATATATTCTCTAAATCCAGATCCAAAAATCTTTTTTTATAAATATAATATTGTAAGGACTTTATTACTAATCAGAGTATTCATATAACTCTTTCAAAAGTAACTGGTCTCACTTTATAGAAGGGTTCCTATCCAACACATTTAGCTAAAAATAGTACTGAATCCATTTGAGATTATTTGGTCCCATATTTAATATTTTTAAAGTAATTAGTAACATATTCAATAGGTCTATTTGAAAATATTGAACCTATACTAACAAGAAATATAATGAGTTTAAAAATTAATTAACAGAGGTAAAAATATCATCACTTAGAAAAAACTTATTTTATCCTTTTATTGAATAGATTCATGCTTTCATTTAGAATATTATGTTTTATACATGAATAATAATCATCAAACTTTCAATTCTATCCATAGAATGAATATATATTAATTTTGATAATTATAAAGGTTTTACAAACATATTATGAAGATTTTTCTCTTCTTTTATTTTAGGTAATAAATCATCATTACCAGCTGAATTTGTAAGATCTTGTAATATTTGAGAATACATAGAGTGATACGTATTTATCATATCCTTGTGAAGTTCTAGATAATACTTTGCAATCTCTTT
>DASSVK010000172.1:0-7230 GCA_035706205.1 Nitrososphaeraceae archaeon
CCTTCTTCATATAACCCTTTACATATGCTCTTTATTATACCCTCTTCAATTAAATTAAGTCTTTTTTTACTCTCAATAAGATCTATTGGAATATCAATGTCCATTTCTACTTTTAACTTTAGAAGTTTAGTAGATACCATACATATAGTATTATTTTATTGTGTATTTAGTTTACGGTTTTACTTTATAAACTCAAATATTTTCTTATAGGTATTTAAGTTACCAAATATTATAATCCTTACCAATTTTTAGTTAGTTATTTTATAACCTCTGGAGTATAGAATTAAATTATTGTTCGAAAATCCATGTATTATAGTTTGGTATAGTTTGATATAAGATATATATTTTTTTCAATATTTATATAATTTTAATCCTCTAGTGTTTTTCGATTTGTTTAGAAATTACTTTAAATTAACAATTTATTTCCTTATAATTACAAGATATAGAAAATACATCATTTGAATATTCTATTCTGCCTCTTTAAACTAATACACATGAATTTGAAAAAGGTAATAATACTGATTTATGGTTCGATACTAGTTTGCTAATAATAGAGAATTAAGCAAATTGAAACTATTATTAGAATTGTTTTCCTAATATTTATGATTGAAATTAAATAATAATCCAGATAAGGAAGATATTACAAAGGTATTTACTAGTTATCATCATTCACAATTTGACAGTGATCTTTTAAATAAAGCAATAGAAAAAGCTATTAGTGATAGGGAGTTTATAACTTCAAGTTTAAACTTGATAAAAGATATAGAATTTCCAACTTATAAATACAAAATAATTAACCATATCCAAAAATTGACAAATGATAAAATGATAATTGCATTATTCTTTACTTTATCAGACTCTTTAGAATTTAAAAATATTACACATATAAAAAATGTAATAGAAACTAATATTCCAGCAAAAAATTCAGCTCATAATACAAAGACTCCTGACAAGCTTAATGTTAATCCGATTTCTAACAAACAAAAATTATCAGATTTAAAAGGAAAAGATCCAACCTCAAGTGACTCTATGAGAGAATATATTTGTAATAAATGCGGTAAACCCTTTTTTACAAGAGAAGATTTACGAATTCATCAAGATTTTGAAGGCCAATAGATCTTAATTCATTAATAATAATTTGGAAGATATTTTATATAAAAATTAAAAAATCTATATGCAAAATAATATACTATTAGAAATTATACAGTATAATTTGTTGATTGAACATTTATTTTCCTTTATTTGAGTAATAATAATATTTAATATCTTCTATTCACCTTTCTGTTTGAAATTTGTTAACATTAATTAATTTTTTACTGTTTATTATAATTGTAATAAAGTATAATGTTAAAATATGTTTATGAGTAACAATGGTGAAAATCCCCAAATGTCAACTAAATCTACGTTAATAGAAGACAACAATAAAGAAGTAGTTGACAAAGATAAAGATAAAGCTAAATCCTTTACAGATAAAATAGTTAATAAAATATCAAATATAAATGGAGTAAAGGAAATTGAAAATGCAATAGATAAATCTTCTAATGTAAAGTTCATAACATTCGGATTATTTGCTTTGATTGGTTTTATAGTGATAATTTATGCGATATTAGTAGCGGTAGTAGCAGATACAGTCATTCAAGCAGCTAATGTATTTTTTGTAGTTACTATAATAAGTATTTCTACATTAGTTGGAACCCTTGTCTATCAAATTCGTCCGGCAAAATAGTTCATATCTATAAATCATACAAATATTTTCATCATTTATTTACATTTAGTTGTTTAAATAGTTCTAAAGATGACCTTTCCTTATTTACTATTTACTTAAAGCTTTTCTTACTTCAGGTAATGCCAAAGTAAAACCAACATGTATACAATCAAATTTATCATCAGTTATACATTTCAAATTATTATTTTTGATTTGTACTTCAATTAATCTATTGTTTTTTCTTAAATCCTTTAAGATAATAATATCATCGTTTAAACTAATTAAAGATATTAATTGTGCTTTCTTTAAAATCTGTCTTCGTTCGAGCTCAATCAAAGCAGATTCAGATATAAATGAAGCAAATGAAAGAGTAGGATTTTTACTTTTTTCTACATTATAGATTTCTTCTAATTTTTTTAAAACTTTTCCACTAAAGGTTATTGTTCTTTGACCTGGTTGAGGCATTTAGTATAATTATATTAAAATTCCTTAATATATTTAACGTTTATATACTATTATTAACCGTTAGTAACTATGTCAGATTGGAATATACCAAAAAATATCAATTGGAAAAGGCATGTAATCCCAATAATAAAAGAAAGATTAGCATTATTAAATAAATATGGAATAATTCCCACTCTGAGAACAATTTTTTATTCTCTAGTCTTTTTTAATGTTATTCCAAATTCACATAATTATTATAAATATCTTAGTAAATATACCAAAGAAGCAAGGATCAGGGGGGAATTACCTATTGATTGCTTTGCAGACCAGAATTTGCCTAGAATAACAAATTCATTAAATGAATTTGGCAATGCAAAAGAATACATTCAAAAAATAGTTAATTATCTTGAAGAAGTTTCATCAACTCATTCAAAAAAAGAAGACCACTTTAATAAAAATATTAAGTCATATAATGACATAGAAGTATGGATTGAAAAGAATACACAAAGTTTTACCTTTCATAATTTATTAAAAAATTATGATATCAACATTGTTTCCAATAAAGGAATCAATACCGCTAGTTTTATTAATAAAAATATCAATCGTTTAAAACAGTCTTTGAAAGATAATAAAAAGGTGTATATCAGATATTTTGGCAATTTTGATTTATTTAGTGATAATATTGACTCTACAATTAAGAATTATATACAAGTATTTAATTTAAATATTGATTTTAAAAAAATTGCAATTACAGAGGAACAGATGCGAAAATTTCATTTACCTGAAAACCCCAATCCAGAAATAATAAGAAAATTAGACAATAACTTACGTAAAGACTTTTTCATTAGTAAATATGGACGACTTTTTCAAATAGAATTAGAATCTCTTCAGGCATACGCTCCAGACAGATTTAAAAATATCATTCTTGAGTCAATAAATACTATTTTAAATAAAGATAAAAAGTACGAAAATATTAAAAATGTCAATTTGATTATTTGATTTAATTTTCAAGACTATTAGTTTAGCAATAAATAATAAGTCATGAATAGAGATAATAATGTGAAAAATATGCTTTGTGAAATTAAAAAGAATTTTTATTATTAGGTCTTAAATTTTTTAATAGTCTCAATAGTATTGTGCTCAATACATTTAATTTATTTTATTTGGATGTGCATCCCTGCTATCTAGTATATGGATTATATCATTTTTATCAATGTCTATATCATGTATGAGTAAGAATTCTCCTTGTCCAAAACCTTTTTTTCCAATGCTCTTCAAATATTTGCCATCAGGTGTAAATACTTGAACTCTATTGTTTTGTGTATCTACTACATAGACATTTCCTTTTGAGTCAAAATCAATTCCATGAGGTTCATCAAATTGACCTTCATTTTTGCCAACAGACCCCCAGTTAGTAATAAATTTACCATCTTTTGTAAATTTTGTAACTGCACCATTATCTTCATCATTTACATAAACATTATTTTTAGAATCTATAGCAATAGCATGTAAGTGTCTAAATTCACCATCGCCTTCTCCATATACTCCCCATTGTTTAATAAACTCACCTGCAGGATTAAATTTCTGTATACGATAGGAGTATTTTTCAGTAGTATAGATATTATTATCAGAATCAAAAGCTACACCCCAAAGTCTATTAAATTGACCTTCACCATTCCCTTTTTTTCCAATACTCATCAACAATTTTCCGTTAGGATCAAATTTCATAAGTTTTCCAGGTCCCCAGTTAACAACCCATACGTTTCCATCCTTGTCGATATTTACATCTTCCATTTTATTTGAAAAAAGATTCTCATCCGCTGGAGCTCCCCAAGCCAATAAGAAATTACCTTTAGAATCAAACTTCTGGACATTCTTTCTCTGTTCATCTGTAACGTAAATATTTCCATTTGAATCAACTGCTATATTATGAGGATGAAGAAACTTACCATCACCTGTACCTTTTGATCCAAATCCTCCAAGATAAGTACCATTTAAATCATATTTTTGAACATAATATTTTTGAGCGTCACTTTCAGTTAAGTCAAAATTTGGTTCATCGTTGTTTTGAGAATCCTCCTTAGAATCAGAGTTCTTATCACCTTTCTTCTTTTTCTTTGAGAATTTGTTTTCTGAAGAATCTTTATCATCTTCATCATCTTCATCATCTTCATCTTTATTTGCACTTGTACTTGCAGAAGACTCTGAATTACCTTCATCAACATCAAAATAATCATCTTCTTGAAATTCAAATATTTGAGCAGAGATAGGTTTATAATTAACATAGAGAGAACTAAAAACCAAGCTAAAAGTAATTAAAAATACAAATGTAAAACTAGCGCGTTTTAATATCATCTTTTAATAACTATCATATACATAATATTAAGATTATATTAAGATTATAAAAAAATCATCTAGATATATTTATAGTTAAACTTATTTATCTTTATTGATAAATTACGATTTACAATTAATTTATAGGATAAATGTTAATAATTGTGTCCATATTTTTTTTTAATTAATGAGAAATTTTATAATTTTCACGTTCATCATTAAAAACTATATCTAATTATTTATTTAATATAAATATTTGATAAAAAATTATAATTTTACTATTTTTTTATTAGAGACAATAAATTGATATTATTAAGCAATTAGATCATCCAATTATCTTTATGCCTTTTAGTATAAAGGAAGGACCTTGAAGATATTTGAATACTGATAAATACAATGATCTCAAGGAGAATAGAATTTAATGATAAATACTAATCGTTTTTAAATTTTACCCGTCATATAATAAAAGAATACAATTACTCTATTTGACATTAATTATCTATTTCATAATATTAATTTAGTATCAACAATTTTTTAATTATATTGTTCCTAGTCATGACATTTATTTATTTATTTTTTTATTTTATTATATTATATTTTAAGCAATAACTAACAGGAAACAAATCTATTAACTGATTCGCTTAATTATATGATAACCAAATTCTGTTTTTACTGGTTCAGAAATTTGGCCCTTTTCTAATTTAAATGCGACATCTTCAAATGGTTTAACCATCATTCCTTTTCTAAAAAAACCTAAATCACCTCCTCGTTTTCCACTTGCTTTATCTATTGATAATTCTTTTGCTAAATTTGAAAAACTTTCACCTTTTTTTAATCTGTCAAGAACCATTAATGCTTCGGTTTGTTTTTTTAAAAGAATATGCAAACATTTGATTTTATTTGATGACATACCTATCAACAGGTTTCAATAGTATTTAAATAAATGATACTATTACAATTATTAAAATAAAGTACGTTATCTTGTTAACCATAACTAAAATTAAATTTAAGTATAATATAATAGGTTTTAATGAAACCATTCTCTGGAAAAGAATTAAAATTTATTCTTAATAATGAGGTTTGTAGAATAGCAACTGCCAAAGATAATATTCCTCATGTGGTTCCAGTCTCTTATATTTATAAAAATAATAATATTTTTTTTGCTACTGATTATAAAACTAAAAAATATCAAAATTTGATAAAGAATAAAAGAATTTCACTAATAATTGATCTCTATGATAAAAAAAATGGAAATAAAGGAATTCATATTGATGGAATAGCAAGCATAATAGAAAGAGGTGAAGAATTCAAAGATCTATTTAAAATATTTCATAATAAATTCGAATGGGTCAAACAAGATCCATGGGATGAAGGAGAAGCACCATTTATAAAAGTTCAAATAATTAAAAAAGTTTCCTGGGGATTATAAAACAAAATAAATATTAGATAACAACAAAATTTGCAATTATCCATATTTGAAAAATATATATATTCAAAATACCATAGTATTATATCAATTACAAATTAAGTTCTTAAAATAAGTTACTTATAAAGATAAGAATATAGTTCTATATCAAGGAACTAATACTTTTTATTCCTATAATGGTTAAGTTTTAAAATACTGATAAGTTAAAAATTTTTACTAATGAATAAACAAAATTAAGACCAATATAATGATTATGATGAAGCAATGGAAAAGATCTTCTTACACCAAAATAAATCGCAAAATACAAAATAATTTTAAGATTTTTAATTTATCTCTCTCTTATATCTAATTTTTCGGCGCCGCAAAGTTACTAAATTTGAATTGAAAATTCATTTACTAGGTAAATTCTTAGAATGACAAAAAATCTTAAATAATTTTATCGCATATAAGAAGTCGAGGAATATATTCGCAACCTCACCAATGTGATTAAATCCCAGCCGAGTCATCACAATGGGATAGGCCATTTATTAGGCCTATCCTGTTTAAAATTTAATTAATGAGTATAAATATTATTTTATTTGTCTAGAATATCCGGTTTTTGTTGAGCAATTATATTTGATAAACCTCTCATATAGTTTTTGGCAAAGGTAGTAACAGGTTGAGAAGAATACCAAATACAACCAAGTACTTGACAATCATGACATGTTTTAGCTATATCCCATTTGGGAGATTCCCATATTTCATCTATACTCTGTTCCAATAGGTTATATGTATTTTCTGGAGAATTATATTTCCAACAAGGAACAAGTACTGTTCCATTCCCATTTATAAATATACTTTTCCAAACACCACATTCATCATATAGTCCTCTTCCATGGTCAATAATTTGTTGAAAATATTCTAATGGTATCATTATTTTAGGATGAGTATGTCTTTTGCCATAATCAATTATACTTTTACATACAGCAATTATAGTTTTTCTATCTGGCAATAAAGAATAGTCAACATCAGATCTATCTTCTACAAATGTAAAAGATACTGCATTAGATCCTAGCTCTTTTGCCCTATCAAAGTAGCTTTGATTAATAAATTCTTCAGTATTATATTTTGTAATTACGGAATTAAAATAATGAGGAATATTGTTTTCATTTAAAAGTAAAAGATTTTTCATTACTTTATCATAAGTATCTTTTGAAACTCCTCGTATTTTACAATAAGATTTTTCATAAACGGAATCTATACTACAGGTAATAAATTGAATATATTTTTTTAATTCTTTTAGATCGATAGTATCTAATAATGAACAATTTGTAATCAAGGT